>NZ_JAKKRK010000061.1:0-27114 GCF_025654545.1 Shewanella sp. SM20
TGGTGTGCCACCCTGGCGTTCTAGTTTTAACTGTCTCACCCATTTATCCATAGTGGACTTACCTACGTTCATCGCCTTTGCAGCTTCGATGATGCTATGGTTTTTATCGAGGACTAATTGGGCTGCTTCAAGTTTGAATTCAGCACTAAATGTTTTTCTGGTTGTCGATCTCATGTGTTCACCTAAAGTCATCTACGAGGTAATAATATCACCTCTATTTAGGTGGCCAAAATTAGTGTGCCACTACAGCTCAATCGTTTTTTGCAATCGCTTAATACTACCAAGGTTTTTGGGATCTCCACCTAATTGCGAAATCACATCGCCCAACGCTTCATTATCAAACGACTCAAGGTATATCTTATTAAGCGTATCCGCTACGTGTCTTCGTTCTTTTTCAGTGTCTACAACAGGCGTGTTAAAAGACACTGAAAGATCAAACACCTCACTATCTAGGTGGGCTATTTTTATACCAAATTTATTGAAGCAGGCTTCCAGAAACGTTGAGCGACTTTTAAATAATGCATCTTCTTTAGATAAGTCGGTAAAAATACATTCTATTTGCCCATCGTAAAATTCTGAACCTATAGAGTGATCTGATGCGATATTTTCAGAGCGGAGATAATATTGTTCAGCATCAGGAAGGCGAGCAATGTCGCCCAGCCACATAACAACCTTACCGTTTTTATTAATGCCAAATGGCATTGAAAAATCATCACCTCTCCGTATCTGTCCATATGTGGTTGAAGCAAAGCTTAATCGATAAGTTGGGGATGAATCATATTTTAAAAGTACTTCTCGATTAAAAAATACTGGTGTAAGAAAACCTTCATCCCATGGCCGCTTAAGTCCAGGAATATATTTATAGTCGTCTGAATCGTAAATGAATGGAGCAACACCAAAACCGAAATCTTGGTTTGTTTTATTACGTGTAACAGTCACCTTGTTACTAGATTTTTTAAATGCCTGCTCATGCAAATAGATCACTGCGAACTTAGAATCATCAGGAAATAAGCTTTTGTCACATAATCCACAGTAGAGCATCGGAAGCCCCTTTATTTCAATATCCACACCTGTAACAAGTTCATGGAAATCAGAAAAAACAAGATCTAAATGACCTTGGCATGCATCACAATAAAGTCTCTGAATATGCCCTTGTTCGGGAAAGAAATCGGTAATTTCCAAACTCACTCCTTAAGCACTTAACGTCTTAGTATTTATGCTCTGCGCTGTTTGCAGAATATAAATCGCTTGTTGGATTTAGCAGCTGCCACATCCATGTCAATTGGTACAAATGATGCTATAGGAATTTGCTTTTTTTCGGTAGCGTTTTATATACAGTTTGATGGGTAATAACTTGATATTGTTTTAGCTTTCTCATTTTTACATGCTCACGTCAGACTAATTATCGACCTTGAATAACAGCATTCAGGCTAACACTCATACCACATTTTCTCATAGGCGAAGGTAATTGATAAGGCTAGAGCTCTGTAACATTACTAAAATTGGGCCATTATACAGATGTTGAAGTGAGCTAGATGCCACATTGCTAACGAGCAATGGGGCAATAGCTTTTTAGCTAAACGAACAGCAGAAGGGTTAGTTAAGATTGGCATTGTTGCACCTGTAACCTTCTAAAACAGGGATATTTTATTAGAGCCCTCAGGGAGGCTTCTTGTTAAATAAAGAGGTGACGAGTCACTGGGGAAACAATGACAATTGATGCGTCACAGCAACTGACGACAAAGTTATCTTGCTTTTAGGCAAAAACAAAAGCCCGCGGCTGCGGGCTTTGAATCACTTAAGAATCAACGGAATAAAAAGACTGGCTTAACGATACGTCAGCGTCGTAGTATCCGTTAACTTGTCGTTATCTTTAACGGTCAGTTCAACTGTGTGTTGTCCACGGCGGGCAAGGCGTAATACCACTTGACCGTTAGCGCGAGTGCCATTGTCGAACGTCCATTTATGTTGCTTGATTACGCCATCGGTATCAAAGCTAGTCGAAATAAACATATCGACAACACCGAGATTGATACGCTGAATTTGCGCAACGGGTGGTTGTTTCATATTATCAGCAACCACTGTCACCATTTGCGACGTGCTATGGGTTAGGCCGTCATTATCAGTCACAGTTAGCGTGACCAGATACTCGCCGCTTTGGTTGTAACTGTGAGTCACTACCTCACCCACTGCCACTGTGTTATCACCAAAGCTCCACTCGGCAGACACGATTTGTCCATCGCTGTCACTTGAAGTAGATGTCAGTTGCACTGCAGCGCCATTCACCACTTGAGTGAAACTGGCCACTGGCGCGACTTTTTCCGCTTCAAGTAAGAGTGAAATCACCACAGGATCGTGATCCGATGAGCGGTAAGCATCACTTGCGAATAAGTCTTGGATTTGAGCGGGCGTCTTAAACTCTTCGTTGTAATCCAATACACGTGGTTCGTCGGTATTGATATGCCACTGCGTCACATCCACCACTTTATCCAACAGGGCAGCGTTTGCTAAAGCATGATCCAACTGACCCGATTCAGCCGAGAACACATAGGAATAAGGATTTGGCTTTTCAAGTTTGGCAAACAGCTCACTAAAGCCCGCGTTACCTAACGCCGTTAATGGATCTTCCTTCGCATAGGCGTTCAAATCACCGATCAGCAGTACGCCTTGATCTGGATATTGCTCGCTAATCCATTGACCTGCAGCCGTCGCAGCACGGGTACGAGTGATATTACAGTTGCCTTGACCGTCGTTAAGATCAGGTTCGCCCGCACATTCACTGCCTTTAGATTTAAGGTGATTAACCGCAACAACCACGCCCTCTTCACTGCCGTTCACGCTAAAGGCTTGCGTCAGCATTGGACGGTTTTTGCTATCGTCAAACAGGGGCTGTTGATCGCTATCTAATGGCGAATTTACACTAGATAGAATACGTGCAGCGCCCTGCGGCGTGACTTTATCACTGCGATAAATCAAGCCGACTGTGATGGCATCGGTGCCAATCGCATTCATGCCTGTTGGCGCGATATAAGCGTAACGCGCTTCACCCACAGCAGCATTCAAACCTGCGACTAAATCAGCAATGGCTGAATTGGCGCCAAAGCCATCGTTTTCAATTTCCATCAAACCAAATACATCGGCACTAATGCCCACCATGGCGCTGACAATCTTCGCCTTTTGACGCTCAAATTCGCTTAAGGTATTGGCACCACGGGCGGTTGGGAAACCTGCGCCTTGGCCGTCGCCATTGAAGTAGTTAAGCACGTTAAAGCTAGCGACTTTTAAATTACCACCTTCATTCAATGTGGGCGCAACAGGGCGTGGGTTTTCCGCCACAAAGTTCACCGTTTCGATTGGCATAATGCGATACAGATTAAAGCCATAGTGCATTACACCCGTAAGCGATGTGGCTTTATCGCCTACACGCACTGTGTTTGATGCGCTCAAACCAGGAGCGGGGAATTGCACAGGATCAGGATTCTGCGCCGTTAAACCGTCATCCAATAAAATACTGTCACGTTGGTTGGCTGCGCTCACCGCCAGCGCATCCGCGCCCGGCGCAGCCACCTGCGTACCAATAAAGTGGCGCTGACTGCCTAATGAAATCTCGCCATAACGGCCTAGGTTATAGACTTCATTCACCACTAAATCTTGGCTAAAACGAACACGCATGCCCTCAAAGGGCTCAAAATCATCACTGCTGTTAACAGGTAAGGTCACTAGCGCGGCCGTTGGTAACGTTTGTCCTGTGGCACACAACTTGTGATCAGATAAAGTCGTTAGTTCAGTTAAGCCTTGATATTCAGTGACTTTGGCTTTTAAACGAATACGATCGCCTGCCACATAAGCTGTGGGCGCAGTGCCGGTATACACAAACACCCCTTCCGAGGTTTGGGGATCGCTATCGGCTTCGTTATCAGCCATTTGCACGAAAATGCCCTTAAGACCGGCTTCTTGATTACTGACGACAACCGCCTCAACCACCAAAATTTGACCATTGAGAGGGCTGGCAGCGCCCGCGCCTTGAAGCGCATGAATTGCTGTGGCCTCTTCGCCGCACACTAAAGAGCTTGGTGGAGGGTCGACGGGATCGGTTGGCGTACCCGCACTGAACTTACCAAGATCAGAAACATCGTCCTTCGCAAAACCTAGCCAAGTGCTAAAGCTTACTGCATCAGTACTGATAGGATCGGCAATCAGCAGATCAGGATTACGGCGCAGGGTATTATCTTGAGTGGAGAGATCACCACTGCCCCACTCGGCACCGGGATCAACACCGACTTGGCCTAAACTATCAATGACTTGATTTTGATAGGTCAGTTCAATCGCATCGTCGCCGTTAAAGAAGCTGGCGCTACTCTGTTGATTTGTGACCGCAAGGATATCGGCAGAAGAGTCATTATCGGCAACCACATAAGTCGCCCCCGCCGCTAATGAGCCAGTGAGCGCAATGGTCGTGCCGACGTTTGTGCTGCCATTAAAATAGAAGCGCAATTGATATTGGCTTAAATCAATAGCGCCCGCGGTTGGGTTATACAGTTCGATAGCTTTATTATTGCTGCTGCCTTCGACGTATTCAGAAATGATCAAATTATCCGCGCCATGGGCAAGCCCACAAACGCTGCTGATGGCTAACGCCAGCACAGTTTTAGTGTTAAACATTGAGACCCCTAAATGTATTGTTTTAATATTTGGTATTTAATTGATGCGCTTAGATGCTTCAAGGTGATATCACCTCGAAGACTGACGATACTATAGGCGGTCAAGGTTACAAATTGGTTGCATCAAAGTTGCAACTTAAGGTGGATATTATTCGTGCAATTTAGCGATCAGAACTAGGAAGAAAGCAGTACGGGAGATGCTGGCCGCACTACACAGTGCGGCCAGAGATAAATCGAGGTTAATCAATTAAGCAGAACAAATGGATGGCAATCCTGACATAGGGTTATAAGGGCTGAAGCTTTTCATCGAGTAAACTGACGAGCAGTAACTCACCTTGCAAATTCACTCTAAACTCACCGTATTTAGCTGCACTAAAATGATCGGCTTGTCCTTCTTCAAAGAAAAAGCTGTTCGATGCGAGCTTAATTTGATTACCACGGACACGAAACTGCACTCGTAGTTGATCTTTACCGAGTGCTTGGTCGGTATAAAAGTCGACAAAACGCGCCACTTTTTGCCCATCGACAGCCAGCAATAACTGCCCCTGCATTTGTTGCGGCGCTAAGGCGCTACGCACATCGCGCGCAATGGCATATTCAAGCGCCATGTAATCACCCTGCATTAATGAGCGCGGATCGACCGGTGCTAATGCAAAACGCACCACTTGACCGTGATTAAGCAGTTGTTCGAATTTGAAAATTCGCCAATTCACGCCAGCGAGAATCGTCACTGTTGTGAATAATACGAGTCCAAGCGCCCATTTATGTGAAGCCGACAGTTTTCCCATCACATTGCCCATCACACAGTCTCCTTGGCATTTTCATTGGCAGGAAATAACCGCCACATCACTAACCTTGCCACCAACAGCAAGGCGCCTAAGCCCATCAAATAACCAGATTTAAGTAACAGAGTCGTCTCTAGGGAATAATAATACCCGCTGACAAATAACAGCGCCGACACCATTCCCATACCTTTCAACCAAGACTCGTTGCAATAATGGCCAAGCAAGATCAATAGAATAGCTGTTGATAAACCCTGCATAGGTAAGGATAAACCGCTAACGATGACTAAACCGATAACACACCCTAGCGCCGCTGGTGAGCTTAGTGATTGATGGCGCTCGCGCAAGATTGTCACCAATAAAAATCCGCAAATAGCGAAAATAATCAACAGATGAGTCAGTGTCAGCCACAGGCTTTGCTGCCAAGGGCTAAATAAGGCTTCAAAAATACTGTCCATACTAAAAGCGTGCATCAACTGCAACGAAAGCAACGCGAGTGCGAAACCATAGATGAGCATCCGAGCCCTGCGATAATGACGCCCGAACTGATTGATATTTAATAACACTAGACTAATGACTACGGCAAAAAGGCTTGGGCTAAAATTGAGCAGTTCAAATTTTGCCATCAGGCCAATCACGCACCAACTTAAGCAAAAAACGAATACAAACTGGGCTAGCCCATGAGCAATCAAGCCCCACAATAACAATGTAATACCCGCCATACAGAGATACCATGTGAGGCTAAAATCATTGTTAATTAAATCAAATAATCCCCATGCCACACTGATCAAACCACTCAAACAGGCGGCAAAAGCAAATTGTTCAATAAAAATCTGTTGCCGCGGTAAAAAATACAGCCCAATCCCCAAGGCTAAATAAGTTAAGCCAATAAATAAAATGACATCTTCTTCAACATGCTCAAAAATGGCACCAAACACTGCCATCATGAAGCTCAATAAAAACAACGCCGCTATCCAAGCAGCAAACGCCTGCATAGTGCCAATATACCAAGGGATATCATGGTCTTCTGGCATTTGAGCTGCACTAACATTGCCTTCGGCATACAAAGCTTGCCAGTGTTTGATTAGACTTAATTCACTCGAAGCGTCGATTGACGTAACACTATCAGTGCAGGGTCGAGTGATCATTTCGCTATCCTGTAAACCATTATTGTTGCTCATGAACATCTCCCACGCCCACGCTCCCTTGGGTGGCGATTCTTACAAACTGTGGTTTAAGTTTCCGGCTTAGCTCCCTCAACCAAATACTCAAACCTGTGCTTGCCAAAATGATATAAAGCCCAATAAACAAAAATCCACCTATGGGGTCATTATCCTCAAACATCAGCTTTATCAGTAACGCGGCGCCTACGGCAATCAGGCTAAAACCGCCCAAGGCCAAGGGATATATGCGTGGTAATCTATAACGAAAAATAACGAATCCGAATATCAGATGGGCAAAATAACCACAGAAGATCCCAGTGCTGAAGCTATCACGTTCAAGGAAATCGTCGAAAATAAGCCAAGTGATTAACCAAGTAAAACAACCCATAGCAAACAATGAACAGGCATATTCAAGGATTGGCGCATGCCAGCGCCCCGCGACTTTGTGGTCTAAAAGTACAAAAGCATAATAGATAACTAAATTCAAACAGATAAAGATCAGCAATTGTCCTTGAGCGCCCCAAAATAATCCCCAGAAATGGGAAAAGGAATCCAGAAATATCCCTATGCTGAGGTTTAGCAATCCCACCAGCAACAGCCACAAACCATCAAATCCCGCCACCCAAGCAAAGGGTAAGATAACAAATGCCCATAGCGCGAATAACTGCCAAGGATCGGCGCCCGTTTGATAGGTTTGCCCAACTAACGCTAATAAGCCACCGACTAACACACTTGCGGCCAGTAGCACGCCATTGGCGGTCGTCGCACCAAAAGTGCTGTCTTTACGATAAGGGCTAACGGGGGAATAAATGTTGACACGATAATAGAGCCAAGCAAATGCGCTGATAGCAAGTATTATAGCCACTTCAATCAGTCCAAATTTGGCAAATCGCCCCAAAGATTGCCAATTATAAGCAAAGAAAAAAATCACCCCACAGGCAAAACTTAACGCACCGAACCAGAGTAATAAATGAGCGATTAAGCGACGCCAACTCGACCCATCCGGCAAGACTGTCACCTGTCGATAAAGCTTATTCGCTTGCTCTTGCGTGATATGTTCCTGTTCAACCCAACCACACACTTGAGATTTTATCTTGCTCAATGTGAAATCTCCCTCATCCTGTTTGCGCTAGCTTACTATGACAGATTTAAAATTCGCACTTTATCGACAGCATTGAACAAATTAAATTGTGTATACTTGTAAAAAATCATTCATGCTAAAAATAACAAGGGGTGACTATGATATTGAGCCAGTTGTGTCGCCTACTCTTTTGTTTAGCCTTAAGCATTAGCGCATTTACCACGGCTATCGCCCAAGATAAAGTTCAGTCGCCAGCGATTCCCAAGTCAATTCCGACAATTCATGTCGGTGGTTATCAATTTGCTCCCTATGTCCATCAACAACAAGACGGCCGTTACACAGGTCTCACACTCGATATCATTAATGCATTAAATCAAGTACAACAAGAAGTGGTCTTTAAATTTGCCGTCACCAGTATTGAGCACAGATATAAAGCCTATTCCTTAGGTCGCTTCGACATAATGCTCTTTGAGAATCCCGCTTGGGGATGGCAAAAAATAGCGACTCAGTTTATTCCGCTACATATGATAGATGGTGAAGTCTTTATTGCACTTAAAACTAAAGCTCATAACCAAAGCTATTTCAAAAACTTAACCAACAAGTCAATTGCGTTCATCAAAGGATATCACTACCAGTTTGCCCACTTTGAAACCGATGCGAATACGCTGGCAAAGCAATTTCGTCCCTTGTTCGTCAGTCACAATAACGCCTCTATCGAAAGCATTCTGCGTGAACGCGCCGACCTAGCGCCCGTGACGAACTCTTACCTACAGTATTATTTAAAGGTTCATCCAGAAGAGAGAAAATTACTTTTAATATCAGATGAATGGGACCAAAAATACGCTAATGGCATTTTACTCAACCCCAGTTCACAGCTCGATAGCAAAAGGCTCTCACACTGGATTGAACTGCTCATCAATAATGGTAAACTCGCTGAACTCGCCGCCCAATACGGTATTCAATTAACCCCATAATTCGCTGTTTATTTTTTCAAACTCTGACGCTTCAATCGCGATGATTTATCAAGCTATCATGAGCAATTTACGCGGCAGACAAGAGTGGCCCTAGCATAGCCAAAATACCAATGAGTAAGAAAATCAGCGCTTGCACTATGATCATCTGGCCACTATTCGGTGGACTCAGAGTGGCAATATAAAACTGCCAAATCGCAAAGATCCCATAGTTCATCCCGAGGAATAACAACAGGCTAAAGGCATACATCCCAGGGATAACCTTTAGTGCACAGGCTAAAAGTGCAGCCGTAGAAACCACAAAAAATACCGATTGGCAGTGAAATAAGCACAGTAGCATTTGCTTGCTTTGCTGTGACACATTCGCCTTCAAGAGTGGCGCTAATAAAACCCGCTTACCATAGATTAAATGGTAGCCACAGACTCCAGCACTCAAAACAGTCGCTGCCATTATTGTTAATACCATAGTGCTCCCATTTAGTACTCATATTTGATTATCTTTGAATATCGTAAACTGAACTAAGAATTTAAAACTGAGGAGAATTTAAACCCAAGGCTTAAATACTTGACCATGTAACTAGGACCCTAAAAACTGCGGTTGAGTTTCAGCCGAGCGAAAATAAGCAACTTTGTTCTCAACCCCTAAGCCAAACAGGCCTAAAATCTATGGGGAAACCGACTCAATATGAATGACCCCATCAGCTCCTTAGTGCTTGTACTTTAACGCAAAAAAGGAGCCATCAGGCTCCTTCTCTTCACAATCCGTAAACGATTACCCTGACTAAAACCTACGATTACATAGTTGCCATAGTCCAATAATTTAAACGCTTTTGTGGATCGGCTAACAGGTTTTTACATTCTTCTTTATATTTACCCATTAACGCACCTAAGTTGCTTGACCCACCTAAGCTTTCGATTTGACGGGCTTTAGCATCGGCAACCGCTTGAGTGACCTCTGCTTCAGAGCTGTATTTCTTAGCTAAATTCTCAGACTCAATTTTAGAACTTTTTAAACGCTCACCCACGGCCTGCATTTGCGGTGCATTCATCGCGCCAATGGCTTCTGAGCTAATTTGATAGTAAGCGGCACATTCAATGGCTTCTTTACTAAACGCTTTTTCTGCTTCATCAGCCCAAACTGCAGTACTGGCACTTAAGACTAAACCACCTAATACTAACGTTTTTACCTGAGTTAACATGTTACTTTTCCTTTTAATCGCCATAAATAAACCTACTCAAGCCCTCGGTGGAGCTCAAGTTCGTAGATATAAAAATCTTGGTTACGCACAAAGCCTAAACCTTCATACAAGCCCTGCGCGCGCTGGTTTTTTTGCTGTGTTTCTAACATCAAATAACTCATATTATGCGCTTTGGCATAACTGGCGGCCTGTAGCACTAACGCCCGCCCAATACCGACACATCGGGCATGTTGAGTCACATACACATCATTGAGGATCAACATAGGGGCCAAACGTAACGATGAAAAACTGGGATACATTTGAACAAAACCTAATCCAAGCCCTTGATTATCTTTGGCTATAAATATCACCGATGAGCCATCTGACACTCTTGAATGAATAAACTGCTCCGCAGCCGCGAGATCATCCCTACGCCCATAAAACTGTCGGTACTCATTGAATAACACTGCAACCTCATGGACATGAGTCACATCTACTCGAGTTATGATGCTTGCCATGGGCTTTTCCTATTTATCATTAGAGTGTTAGCGGTCGTTGTCGCAATCGAAATTGCAGACTGTTTTTTACCGTTGACCACTCGGTATCAATAATGGAATACACCACGGTATCGCGGATAGTGCCGTCCTTAAGAATCTTATGATTTCGCAATACACCATCTTGCTTAGCGCCCAGTCTTGCAATAGCTTGTCTCGAAGCTTGGTTATGCCAATGAGTACGAAACTCAACGGCAATGGCGTCTAAGGTTTCAAAAGCAAAGGTCAATAACAGCAGTTTAGCTTCAGTATTAATCCCAGTGCGCTGGGCACGTTTAGCATACCAAGTGTATCCAATCTCAAGACGGCGATTATCAGACTCCCAGTTGCAAATTCGCGTGCATCCGACGATTTCCCCTGACACTCTATCCCGCACCGCAAAGGGAAAACTCAGGCCCCGCGCTTTTTCTTCGAGCGCTTTAGCCACATAGAGCTTCATCTCAGTTGGCTCAGGGACACTGGTAAACCATAAACGCCAAAGTTGACCATCTGTGACGGCTAGACTCAATGCCGCCACATGGGACAAAGATAATGGCTCAAGTACAATATGCTCACCACTTAAACAACCTAAGTTATCTTCACAGCCCACAGTATCGCCTCCGTTAGATGATATAAAAGTGTGTTGTAGCGCACGTTTTTATCTAGCCTAACATTAAACGAGAATAAAAAAATACCCTATTTTCAGCATGATTGGACAAATTCATTCCATTTTCGGCGGCTTAGATTACCTAAAGCTTAAGAGTGTAAAAAAAATTGAAAAAATGAGTAGAAGGCAGTTAAAACAGGTTGGAATAAATACTGCTGCGGAAGAACACGCCGTGATATGGCCAATCAATATCCGAGAAATAGCCAATGACATTGCGCAGTCGCGATAAGTGATTGGTGATTGGTGATTGATGATGACGATGACCAAAAGCGACAATCGAGAGCAAAAACACCTAAACCAGTGGGCAGCATTTAGGCGTTTGTTATCAGGTGAAGTTAAAAGCTAAAGTTAAAAGCCATGCACGCTGTTACTGACCCTAAACCAGCCCGCAATGCTATTACGCTGGGCCAAGGTTTTAGTCACTTCATGGGGAAAACGCTCACTGAGGAAAATCACAAAATGGCCCATTTTAGGCGCGATGCGCTCAATCTCAATATCGGCTTCATCATAGATAATCAACTCACCACAATCTGCCGCTTTCCAGTCAGGATTTAAGAAAAACACTGTGGTTAAAATACGATTTTGGCTGCCCTTAAGTGCATCAACATGTTTTTTATAAAAGGCCCCAGGCTGATATACCGCATAGTGGCTTTCATAATCGAATAAGCCCATAAACAAGCGACGATTCAAGCCATTTTTGAGTTGTGTCATCAACTCAAGATACTGGGCATCGGGCTCATTTTGCTCTTCTAGCCACTGTATTCTGTCACGGCGAATGTCTGGATTTAAGTGCTGTTCAGAACCTCGACCAATAGAGGCAGCTTTTAATTCATATATTTCAGTTGATTGAATTTTTTCCAATAGTACTTGGCTAATACAGTAAGGAACTAAGTCAGATAAAAAGATATAGCCTTTGTCTACCAAGGCATCAGCGATCACGTCCAGCATTGCTTCACTTAATTGCGAAACCATTATGCTACATCCAAAAAAGGCTACGCTTTTGCTGTACTCAAGGGCTCAAGGAGGGATTAAGTGAGCCTGATTTTCGAGGGGCGTCGATAAGAGATATGATTGCCATATCTCAACGATAAATTTTGCGAAATTCTAGAATAAAGAAGACGGAATTACAATAAAATAAAAACCTATATAAACAACACGTTAACGTTAACTAAACAATTCAACAGGCGCATCATCTGGGCTGAGCTGCAAACAACGCTCAAAGTGTAATCCAAGTTTGTTCAGCAAAGCTTTTGAAGCACTATTATGACGGCTAACAATCGCGACAATACGCTCAATACCTAAACTTTTACCTAAGTCAAAAGCGGCTTTCGCGGCTTCGAATGCATAGCCCTTGCCCCAATATTGCGGCAAAAAAGCATAACCTATATCGACATTGTCCAGTGTCGGCCGTTTAATTAAACCGCAGATGCCAATGGTGAATCCATTCTCGGCGAGCACTACAGCATAAAAACCAAAGCCGCACTCGGCATAACTTTTCATCGGTCCATTGACGATATAATCCTTAGCCTGCACAAGTGTGCGTACTCCTCTATCCCCGATATTCTCTATAAAGCCTTGGCTGTTGAGCAAGACTAACATAAAAGAAGCGTCGGCTGGGGTTAACTGCCGCAGGATGAGTCTAGGAGTACGCGCAACTTGCATAGAATTTCTCCACTAAAAATAGAGGCGGATTTATAAATAACGGACGTACTGACTGCCGTCCTTTTGCGGTTTCTTGGGAGCAGTAACGGCTGGCGTACCCACATACAAAAAGCCGACGATTTGATCGTGTGGCTCAAGACCTAAAGCAACATTTACATTCGCATCAAAGGCAAAATCCCCTGTACGCCACACGGCACCTAAACCTAAGGCGAAGGCAGCCTGCTGCATCGCCATGGTCGCACAACCCGCTGCAATAAGCTGTTCAAGTACGGGGACTTTGGGATGTTGCTGCGTTTTCGCCACGACAGTAATCACCATAGGCGCACGCATTGGCATGCCCTTAGCTTTATTGACAAAATCCTCGTCGGCGCCGCTCGCTTTCGCTGCCTCAACAAAGATATCTGCCAAGGTATCTAACCCTTTTCCTACGGAAATAATAAATTCCCATGGTGCTAGGGCGCCATGATCTGGCACACGAATGGCAGCATCTAAGATGATTTTTAATTGACTCGCATCTGGAGCAGGAGCAGTTAATCGTGGAGTTGATTGGCGAGTGAGTAAAAGTTCAATAGCGTCCAAGTTCTTATCCTAGTTCGATATAAATTGCGCTCAAGCATAGCAAATTGCTGACAAAGAGGCATAAAAAAATCCCACCGCTTGAGTGGGATTTAACTTGTTGAGTGCACTTACCATCGAGTGGGCTTCAAAATTAAATGCGCTTGAAAATCCGATGCAGTTAACAATTGAGCCCGCTTGAGAAAGACTTACTTAATCCTACAGCGCTTAGCGATGAAATAATCTAGGCTAGTGTAACGACCACCGCCTAAGGTAAAAAGTGCCAACAACATAATAAAATAGGTGATCGCAAACTCAATACCATTATTAAGCACAGCAAAATTACCTGAACTGGTCAGCCAGTCATAGTTACCGTGCTCCTGCAATAACTCTTTGGCTTTTATCAGTTTATCCCCTGCCTCAAGCACTCTGTCATTCGCAAGCCAAGAACTACCATCGGCAATCGCTAACCAACCATTTGGCCAATGCACAGTGAATGCGGCGACCAACATAGTGACCATCAAAGGGATAGAAATCAGTCGCGTCGCGAGCCCAAGCAGTAATAAGATAGCGCCAAAGAACTCGGTTCCCGCCGCCAATCCTGCCATTACCGCCGGCATTGGCAGACCTAAGCCCCAATCGGGATTGGCAAACCAAGCAACCGTATCTTCAAAGTGAGCGAGCTTGTTATAGCCTGCTTGCATTAACACAGGTGCAAGGTAAATCCTAAGGGCTAATGGTGCTAAGCCTTCGAAATAGCGGCTCATATTGAGTAGTTTCTGATAAAGGGATACGAGTGGCATAAGGTCTCAATTAGTAGTAGTTAGTAGGCTGATTTATTGGCTTGCAGGAATAGACCCTAGCAAGGCAATAAATCTTTCATGGCCTAGGCTTCTTTTTCAATCGCTTCCTGATTCAGTTCCTTGAGATCTTGAATGAGTCCACCTAACTTTTTATAAAAATGCTTAGACTGCTGCTCCGATAAGCTCGCATTCATCGCCAACAGCAAAGTCCCAAATGCCTCAGTATTTTTACGTAAAAACACTTTATGTTGCTCTGACTTAAGCTCATCGGGCTGCGTCATCAGCAAGGTTAAACGCTCGGTTAATAATGCTTTATCAGCGCGCTGACCCAGTGCAACCTCAAACTGGCGTAACCATTCGTGCCTGTACTCAAGCCACATATCTAAGGTAGATAAACGCTGTTGATTATATTGGTTAATAAGTACTTTTTGCTCCGCAGTTACACTTCCAAGCCAATCATCAAATTGGGTTTGAAGGTTTTCATCGGCATCTTTTTGTAACTGTTCAGGGGTTTTTCCCGCAAATTCTTTAACGAGCTCCTGCTCTTCCTCCCGTAATTTTGTGAGGATCTGCTTCACCTGTTCATCGGACAAAGACATTATGATAGGTAGAAGCTCGGGCAAGGCGAACTCAAACAATCGAAACCAATGCCGCTTAGCAATATTCACATGATCTGCCCATAGCACTGGCGTTAACGTATTGGTTTTTATGAGGCCTTCGACTTCGGTCAATTGCACCACATAATGAGCTAACTCTTTGGATTGGTGCCAAATGACAAATTTTTCAATGAGGGCATCAAATGCCTTTTGCTGAGATTTATCTAAGGTAACATAATCCTCTTGCTCCCAGCCGATGGCCCAGTCGAGGAAATGGTAACTGAATTTAGTGGAGCAGGCGCTTAAGCCTAAGAGACACACAAGTAGCATCACGCCTTTTTTCATACTGAATAATCCATCCTAGAATTGTTGCTAATAAGACGCTTGAGACTATATAAAGTTGCTTTTTATATCAAACAAGTTTGTCTAATAAAGGTTTTCAGTATGTTCTACCCGCATGTCCCACCATAGCGCGGTCAATGCCATAAGGGAATGAGCCATTATCATCAGATGGAAACTAAGCACACGCAATAATGACTATTTGGGGGTGATCAGCGGCCAGAAGCAATCAAACCAAGCAAGGTAGTCGGCGCTACGACTGGGTTCTGTTTGCGCTGCCATCAATAATGCCCAGTAACAAGCAAATACCCAATACATGTCAATAGCGGCAGGCACTGCCGTTACGGCTTGTGCAGTAACATAAGGGTGTCCACTCAGATACTGTTTCACCAACACACTTTGCTGATAGGGCGTTAACGCATGGGTCGCTAACACTACAGCCAACTCACACAGTGGATGCGACGCCGTCGCATACTCAAAATCGATACAACACAAGCGGTTATTTTTAAGTAACAAATTATGGGGATTAAGATCGCGATGGCAAAACTGTGGCTTGATTATGCAGGCTGCTAACTCATCACACCAATGTTTGATTTCAATTTGAATTGCAAGCAGCTTAGCCATCCGCTCGTTCCAATCGTGAGTATTGCTATCACCAATATCACTACCCTGCTTCAATGACACAACACGCCTTAATACTGGCTCACTAAATGTTGCAGAAGCCTGATAGGCAAGCATTTGCTGGTGATATTCCTGCCACTGCTCAGTGATACTAATAGCATAAGGCCCTGTAGGCAGATCGCGTAATTGCAGCAATAACGCCAATAGCAAACAATGGGCTTGGTTGGGATGCGTTTCTTGTTCTGCTGCCGGATACTGTAAATAATTAAACGCCGATTGCCCCAGCACAAAATCAGCAGCACTCGTTTGGCGCTCTAACGCTGGCCAGTGAATTAAGCCTTCGTTTTCAATATCGTCACTTTCAATATAATCACTTTCAATAAAATCACTGAGGTAATAACGCTCATCTTCGCTCACCCACAACAGTTCAGGAGCAAGTTTAGCTTGAGCCAATTGCTGCCAGTAAAAACGCTCCTGCTGGCGGTTGCAAAAACTGTCCGCCGCATCCGCATTCACCCGCAGCACATAACTGCCTGTGGGCGTAGTGATTTTATAGTTGTGATTACTTAAGCCGCCCGCAAGCTCATGAATACTTAACACGTTAACTAGCCCTGCACTTTTGAGTATGGGGTAAAGTGCTTTGAATGGCTCGCCTGCTGAGCGCTGCATCGAGACGTTTATATCGAGCATTAACTGAGTAACTTCAAGGTATTAGCTTCACGGGCGTCGGCTAACGCGGTTCGCCACAGGAAATACCCCACGACCGCCAGACCCACATAAAGCACGAATAACAAGGATGTCAGCATCAAGCCTTTGCTGAGATAAAGGTAAATCGACACTATGTCGATAACTACCCAATAAAGCCAATTCTCAAGTACCTTTTTTGCCACTAAATAAGTCGTCATCACGGCGAAACAGGTTGTCGCCGCATCTAGATACGGGAATGCGGCTTGGGTATATGTCGCCATACCGTGACCAACCAAAAGCGAAATCACACCCGTCGCTGCGATCAACTTTAAATGGGTTTTCAATGGCCAAGTGGTCACTTTTACTCCTTGATGCTTATCACCACCTTGGGTCCAGAGCCAATATCCATAGAGCGCCATCGCCATGTAATAGACGTTAAGCACAGACTCCATCAGTAGCGACACCTTCCAAAACAACACAGTGTAAATGGCGGTACTGGCAAAGGCCGCCGCCCAGCACCACACACTGGCCTTCATCGCCAGCAGTAAATATGCCATCGCCAACAATACCGCGAGGGCTTCCCATACGGTCATCACATGGACTTCACCAAAGGCCGTATTAACGCTCTCGACCAAGGTTAACCATAAATCTGTCATAGTGTTGTTCTCATTGCCTATTTGTCGCTTACATGGCGGTCAATCATTATTCGCTGTGGGCTAAATTCAGCTCACCACCGATAAACTTACACACAAATACTGCCTTGCCCCATTTCTCATGGGCCGCTTGCATCTCGGTCGCTAGCATAGTCATCACATCTAAATAATCGCCGCACACTTGAGTTGCCATCGCATTAGTCACGCGCTCGATATTGGGATAACTATCCACGCGGCCAATAAACCACTTGATAGGATCGAGGTAATTTTCATTAAAGGGATACATGCTAATTTCTGCGGTCAGTTTCATTTTAATTCCTTGATATTCTAAAGTAAGGCTGTAGCCCAAATACTGGGCTACAGTTCAGTTAACACTTAAATGATTATACTCACTTTAAAATGAGCTATTACATAAACTTAACGTTAAAGGTTACGCCAATCTGACGCGGATCGCCGTAACGAATATATTGCTTTTCCGCCCAACCGTTATCTGGCTCATTGCCAAAATAAAAGCCACGTACACCGTATTCTTCATTAAACAGATTGCGTCCCCACAAATATGCCGACCATGCGCTCGCCTCATAACCTACGCGAGCATTGACGATAGTGTAGGGTTCAGAGCGGGATTCATTGCTGTCTGAATAATAGAATTCACTCTTACCGCTAAGATTCAGGTTAGCAAACCAACCCGAATTAGCACGATAAGTCCCGCCAAGGCTGTAGGTAACGTGTGGAGAATGGGCCAGATCGCGGCCAGTTAAATCCACAAACTTATCTTCACCCACCTCATACTGATAATCACCATAGGCTGTATTTAAATAGCCAAGGCTAGAATATAAATGCCAATTACTATCGATGTACCAATTAGCATCAATTTCAAGACCATAGTTTTTTGAACTTCCAGCATTATCTACAAAAAGAATAAACTCACTTATATCTTCAGGATTTTGTTTAGATGCAGATACTTGCTGGTCTTGTCTATCCATATAAAAAATAGCAACATTCGTACTAAGAGCGCCAGATAACCATGCAGATTTAAGACCTAATTCATAGTTATATAAAGTTTCCGTATTAAACTCTTTTTTATCACTGAAATCAGCGGGAAGTGTCATATTAAAACCACCCGCTTTATATCCTCTGGCAACGCGAATGTAAGCATTATGCTGTTCACTCAGTGCTTTACTCAATGCGAGATGACCACCCCACATAGTTTCAGAGGGCGAAAAAGCATCCAGATTTGTATCACTATAATCACTCGAGCGATTTTCTAATCTCAATCCAAGAGACAGTAAATAATCATGACTCATATCGATATCGAGTTGACCAAATATCGCATAATTTTTCGCATCATATATTGAATCCAGATATTTAGTTCTTTCTTTAAAGCTAGGATTCAAACCACCGTTACTATATTTTGCATAATCAACCAGACTGTTGTCTTCCTGCAAATTAGAAAAATAAACGCCAAATAACCAATCAGTCGATTCGTTAAATATTTTCCCTGCATCATTTGAAGTAAGACGTAATTCTTGAGTAAACGTTTTTCTTTCACCAACTTTTGACCATGTTGCATCATACACACAAGGCAACTTTCCTATTGAATTCCAATCGGCATCATAAATATCACATTGCTTCCCAGCCCAATACTCAGGGTTCGACCAATCGCCATCGTAACTGTAATGGTGATCGGTATTCGCAAAAGAGGTTAACGAAGTTAATTCGAAGTTTTCTGCGCCGGAATAGGTCGCTTTAAAACCCGCGCCTGTGGTGCGCTGGCTATCAACACCCGGTTGATCCGATGTTGTCTGGGTTGGTGAATTGGTTAAACTCCAGACATCATAGCCATTATCAAAATCGGCATGCAGCACAGTTAAATCAAACTGCAAATCATCTGTCGCATACCAGCGCAGCTTAGCGCGGCCGCTGAATTCATCGCGACCATTGGTATCATCACGGTCTAAATACAAGTTATCGTGGTAACCATTTTGCTGATGTTGCTGCATTGACACACGATAAAGCAGCTTGCCAGAATCCGTTAATGGGCCAGAACTGAAACCACTAAAAGTGCGTAAATCATCATCGCCTAACGACACTTCGCCGCCATGCTCAAACACATCAGTTGGATCGTTACTCTTCAGATAAATCAATCCCGCTAAGGCATTCGCGCCATAACGCGTCCCCTGCGGTCCACGAAGCACTTCGACCTGCTGTAAATCGTACATGCTCGACACCATGCCAATACCGGATAAATCGATATCATCTATGATGTAACCCACGGAAGAATTAGGTGCGCCTTGGTATTGCTCCTGCTCCCCTACACCGCGAATTTGAAAATATTTCGGCCGAGAGCTTCCACCTGACCAGTTAAAATTGGCGATAGAATTAAGCAAATCTTCAAAGTGTTGCGCACTTTCATCTTGAATTTTTTGACTGTCGATAACGGTAATGCTGGAGGGCATTTTTTCTAAGCTTGAACTGCGAAAATCCGCCGTCACCACCATGACTTCCATCTCAGTGCTGGGATCGGGTCTGTCAATAGCGTCGGTTTGTGCAAAAACAGGGGTGCTCAGCGCTGCAGCGATGGCTAACGCCAGCGGCGCTCGGGCTAAAAATAAGCTTGGCAATACGGTTGAAAATGGAGATTGATGGTTTGACGTTTTACGGTTTGACATAGGACCTCAAATATAATGTTTGAGATCCGGCAACGAATAAGCGATTCAGAAGTGTGCTGTTGATTGGCCCATTCCTACGCCGGTATTAGCCGGATCAGGTTCTAAGGGTTCGTCAGATGACATCTCAGTTTGCAGCCGTTAACGTTAAAATCAGAGTAACATTAATGCACAACAAACACCCCTTGGCGGTGCCTAGTATACATGACGGAAATAAAAAGTGGGCACTCTTATCTCTGCGATTCAATTAAATGTCGCGAAAACCACTGCCCTTCAGTCCGTATGATGAAAATATCTTTAGTAGCCGCCTAAATCCTTTCGTCCATTTGACCGCCTATTATGATAATGCTATAGAAGGTCGCAATTTCGAACACAGTAAGAGGACAATAGTCGATGCAGCTAAAACCTTTATCGAAAGGACGTTATAGCCAGCGATGGGAGCAAGACTATCCACTTATTGAAGCGGTTGTACTTAGCTGCATCAGCGAAATAAAAATGCTCAAAAAAGGCGCTCACCTCATGACGCAGGGGGAAGCGATGGCATCACTTGTATTGGTAAAGCAAGGTCGAGTATCGCTCGGCCATACCGCAAGAAATGGTCGGTGTTTTCAATTAGGTACTATTGATTGTGATTCACAACTGTTTGGCGAAATGGAGTTCTTCACCCAGTACCACTGTCAACTAGACATTATTGCCAGTGAACCCTTAGAAATCATGTTGATTAGCGCTGAAAAACTACAACATTGCCTCGGTCAGCATCCTCAACTCGCGCTATTTTTCGCTAGTGCAATTGCGATTGACTACCAAGACACAGTGGATATTTTTACTCGACGACTGCTCTATCCCATCAGTTATAACGTGGCATTTGATATTTACCATGAATACTTAAATGACTTGCCCGTAGATGGCTTTAGTAAACGCTATTTAGAGGCTGAACGATTTGGTACTACCGACCGAGTCTACCGTCGGGCGCTACAAAATCTTGAGGAACGAGGCTTAATTGAGCGGAAAAAAGATGGCATTCGGATTTGTGATCTCAACGCACTCAAGAAATTTGTTGAAGCAGGTATATAACCGCTTTCAACATAACCCACACTCGACTTAATTTAACAACCGAGTGTGGGATGGATGCACAGGTAAATTAACTTACCGATGGAGAGTGTTGTTCCATAGCCGATTTCATCCGACTTGAAACGATCAATAGCATAAATATCGCTGCGTAAAGCAGAGGTATCACATACATCACTGTTTGTAATCCGATAATACGTTCAAAGAAAGAACTGATGGCTGGGCTAAACATCGCCCCAGCACTTCCGCTAATAAGAATATATGACACATTTTTGCTGCTGGCTTTTTTTACAAAAGACACGCCATAAGCAATAAATGCATTATAAAGCGCGGCACACACAAAACCGTAACCATAGGTTAAATAAGCTATCCAATTAAGATTATTGGTACTGACAATGGCAGCGGTGATCACCATAGCTAAAGCAATAATACCGACTAAGAAATGGTGAATTTTTACACGAGTCACAATCACAGTCGAAATTAACGCCCCAATTAGCGCAGCGGACCAATACTGGGTAATAATATTACCGGCATCTTCAAACGGAATATCAAATTTTTGTTTTACAAATAAAGGTGCCCAAGTTAAAAAAGTATATAAAGCCAACATTCCTAAAAATAAACCAATACCTCCACTAATAATACCGAGATTCCATTCAGACTGTTGTTTCTCTTGTGTTGTAGAAGATTGCTCGCAAATAGAGAAATGAGTGAACAAGGTAATAATGACTGTACCGAACGCCACTAAACCTACGGCTAAATAGCTATAACTCCATGATAATGAATTTGTTAATGCATAAGTCGTTATCAATGGAAAAATAACGCCTGCAATATTAAACGTTGCATCTTGCACCACTAACATTGTGCTTTGTAATTTCTCTTGCCACACAGACACCACAATCGTACCAGCAATACATAGACCGATACCGCCACAAAAACCAATTAAGGTCATTGCTACCATCACAACTTGTAGGGAACTGGTTAGATGTAAAGCCAGAGCAGAAAGAGCAACCAGACTGTAACTTATCAAGGTCATTCTTTTGATACCCATTTTTTCAATAAAGAAAAATGCTGCAATCGTTCCCGCGAGTGCACCGCCATTAAGCAATGAAAAAATTGATGCAACTTCGTTAACATTAGCGGCAAATTTCTCAGCTATGGGTTCAATCAACATCCCAAATTGGGTCGCAAAGCCCGCCATAATAAAATTGGCGAGAAAACTGATGGCTGTTAAAGTAATTTTATTATTCATTATGTCATTCCATAAGTGAAATGCTAAGGGTTCAAAGGATGGCTTTAAACCTAATTGAGGGCGGTTTCTAACGCGAGCTCGATCATATTATTAAAAGAGAGTTGGCGTTCTTCGGCCGTAGTTTCTTCACCGGTTAAACAATGATCCGATACCGTTAAAATGGCTAATGATTCGATACCTTGTTGGTGTGACAATCCATAAAGCCCCGCCACTTCCATATCAATACCTAATACCCCAAAACGTTCAAGTGCGGGGATCATATCTTCGTCAGGATCGTAATAAAGATCACCACTAAAGATATTACCAACTTTTACACTAATACCTTTCTCATTCGCTGTTGTATAAGCTTTATGCAATAAAGAAAAGGTCGCAGAAGTCGCCATTTGGTAGCCGCTACTACGCTTAGCGTTAGTAGGTGAATCCGTACCTGCGGCTTGGGCTAAAATGACATCTCGCATTTGTACATGTTTTTGTGTTGCACCTAAACTGCCAATACGAATAATGCGTTTCACGCCAAAATAATTAATCAGCTCATGGCCATAGAGCACCATAGATGAAATACCCATACCATGCCCCATAACGGAAATGCGTTGTCCTTGGTAAAAGCCTGTGTAACCAAGCATATTGCGAACATTCGTGACTTCTACGGCATCGGTGAGATAGGTTTCAGCGATATATTTAGCACGTAGTGGATCACCCGGCATAATAACAGTTTCAGCAAAATCAGTAGGTTGAGCATTAATATGAGCAGTCATCTTTCTATCCTCATGTGGTAATATGCTGATAGTAGTGCTCAATCACTGAATATATTTAGGACTAAAGTCCGGATTTCATCTTGCCGTAAACCTTTTTGCTTAAAAATGGGTAATTTATCGCAACTTTCAATGTCAAAAAGACGAAAGCTAATAACATTTGAATGACCTTAAGGTCATTGAACGTTGATGTAAAAAGAATAAAAAGGCTTACTCCTTAAAAGAAGTAAGCCTTTTTAAAACGGGTTTAATATCAAAAAATCAATTAAACACGGAATAAACTAAACAGAAGTAAACTCAAGCTTAGTTTGAAAAGGTTTCACGCACGTATACATCAAATTTAACCACTTGGGCATTAGGTGCAACAGCGCCGACTTGCAATTGCTGTTTACCGTGTAATTTCACCGATTTCCAGCTGGTCGCTTCATCTTCGATAGTAAAACCGCTGGCATCGTACCAAGTGAATTTATATTGCACACGCATATCGGACGAGGATTTGCTAACAATCAACGCTGAGCCCTGCACTAAATCACCGACTCGGCGTGCATCCACACTCTGTACCGCAATATCTCTGGCAAAGCTGGAGTTATCGACGCGGGTTTCACCCAGTGAGCTCACTGAAATCCCTGCGGTATGTGAGGCACAAGCACCTAAGGTAAGCGCTGCGGCCAGTAATAACCCTGTATAAACTTGTTTCATATATTTCTCCTAGTCACGCCACAAAATACGCAGCTAGCGCATCATTTCCCATTAAACGACAAACTAATCGAACAGTGCTGAACTCATGCTTAATAACATAGGTTAAATAAAGCATTCTCAATCTAAAATAGTGAATCAGTCATGCTTCATCAATCTAAACTTAATCAGATTAATCAATCAAAAAATGTGCCCGTGCCGTAGCAATAAGCTGCTTACGATTGGTTTGCCAACAATCAATATTCACGTTGGCGACTCGTCGACCCTGACGGGTAATACGACACTCAGCAAAACTATCCTTGTGCAGACCTGCACGTAAATAGTCGATTGAAAAATCAACGACTTTAGGCACCTTTGCCGTTTGCATAAATACCATTAACTGCACTATCGCTGACATTTCCATAAAGCCCGCAATCACGCCGCCATGAATAGCGGGCAACACAGGATTACCGATATTGTCGTCTTTAGCGGGCAATTTAAAAATCAGTTCATCACCAAAACGCTCCACCTTCATGCCAATAAATTTGGCATAGGGAACGTGCTCAAGTAAATGGCCAAAATCATTAAGTTCAGTGGCGCGTTTAACTATCCCTTGCACATCAATAGGCGCTTTAACCTGTGCGTTTTGAGTTGTACTGGCTGCATCTAGTATCGAATTATTTGCGCTCATCACTCTCTCCTATCGCAGGCACGGCTTCACCCATTAACGCTTGCCTAAAGGCATCACCAACCATTTCAGGGCTTATCCGCATAAAAGAGCCGACGGCATGGGCGATGGGATCGTCGATACTGTCTTGGTAAGCAATTGCCCGAGTAAAGGCAACATTAGAAGACAACTTATAGCATTCTGCAAAACCAAATACAGGCTTATGGGGCTGAGCGGGCTTCATGTAGTCCACCCGCAAATCGAGCGTAGGTGATATTTCTAATAATTTGAATTTATGGAAAATAGCGCTCACGACTGCACTGCCACAGGCAGTATCCATTAAGGTAGTGATCACTCCACCATGGATAACGCCCGTATCGGGATACCCAATTAATTCAGTGCTGTAGGGCAACTCAATCAACACATGGTGCTCACTCGCCTCCAGTACCGTTAAACCGAGACGGCGACACTGGGCTAGTTGATCCACAAACCGCTGCGCCATTTGGGTCAGCGGGAAAAAATCCGAATTGACCTTCATTTGCCTTGGCTCAACATGGGCCCCAGAGGCTCCCCGCCCACAAGGTGGAAATGAATGTGATAGACTTCTTGTCCACCGTGTTGATTGCAGTTCATGATCAGTCGGTAGCCATCTTTAGCGATACCCGCTTCCGCCGCTAATTTAGCCGCAACCGTCATCATACGGCCAAGCACCGGCTCATCAGAGGCTTTCATGTCGTTCGCCGTTGGGATCAAATGATTCGGCACAATCAAAATATGGGTTGGCGCCTTAGGGGAAATGTCTCTAAAGGCAGTCACAAGTTCATCTTGATACAGAATATCCGCGGGAATTTCGCGACGAATAATTTTGCTGAAAATCGTTTCTTCGGCCATGGGGCGTCCTCCTTGGGTTAGTTGGCATAGTATACTAGCAATTCAATACTTTGTGTCTGCAGATATTTTGCTTTTCATTTGCCAGTTGCAGGCATTTTTGGCAGCATGGCCACCATTAAAACACTCAGGTTTTGCAGGATAAATATGATCCATTACCAGATAATCCCCGTCGATCCGAAAGCCCATTTATTCGCTGTCACTATGACATTATCACAACCCAAGCCAGTGCAGGTCTTTAGCCTACCCGCTTGGCTGCCAGGCAGTTATATGGTGCGCGACTTTGCCAAAAATATCATTGAACTCAAGGCACAAGATGCACAAGGCCAAACGCTTAAGCTCACCCAACTAGATAAGCAAACTTGGTCGATTGACAATAATAGCAGCGAAATTATTCTGACTTATCAAGTGTATGCTTGGGATCTGTCGGTGCGCACCGCGCATTTGGACACGACCCACGGCTTCTTTAACGGCAGTAGCGTGTTTTTATCCGCCCATGGTTTCGAAGACTCTTTACACACCGTCTCTATAGAGCCACCAACAGAGCCAACATTAAGTGACTGGCGCCTTGCTACCAGCATGACTCGCACCAATGGTGACGATTTTGCCTTCGGCCAATTTTCAGCTAAAAGCTATGACGAGCTCATCGATCATCCGGTGGAAATGGGCTTATTCACCTTAGGGAGTTTTGATGCCTGTGGCGTGCGGCATGATATCGTACTCAATGGTCGCCACCGTGCTTGTATGCCAAGGCTCTGCCAAGATTTAAAGGCCATTTGTGAGTATCAGATTAACTTCTTTGGTACGCCTGCACCGTTTAAACATTATTTGTTTATGACCACAGTATTAGACAATGGCTTTGGCGGTTTAGAGCACAGAGCTTCTACTGCATTAATGTGTTCACGCAAAGACTTACCGCTGTCGCTAGATATGCCAATCAATAATGACTATCGCACTTATTTATCCCTGTGCAGCCACGAGTATTTCCACAGCTGGAACGTTAAGCGCATTAAGCCTGAATGCTTTTTACCCTATAAACTTGAGGCAGAAACCTATACGCCACAATTATGGGCCTATGAAGGCATCACCTCCTATTACGATGACTTTCTTACCTATCGTGCAGGTCTGGTAGATGAACAAAGCTATTTAGATATGCTGAGTGAGACCTTCACCCGTGTCTATCGCAGCCAGGGGCGCTTTAAACAAAGTGTTAAGGACTCAAGCTTTAATGCTTGGACTAAGTTCTACAAGCAGGATGAAAACGCACAAAATGCCATCATCAGTTATTACACTAAAGGGGCTCTGTTTGCGCTGTATTTAGATTTAACCCTGCGCAGCGAAACCCAGGGCAAATATAATCTCGACCATGTTATGCAGATTTTATGGCAGGAATATGCTCTGCAAGATAAAGGCACCACAGATACTTGCCATCAAGCCATCGTGGAACGACTCCTTGGTCGTGATTGCCAAGATCTGTTTGCCTACTTAGATAGTACGGACGATATTCCGTTAGCGGCTTTACTCGCCGAATTTGGGGTCAACTTGAGTCTTCGATCCAGTCAAGGTGCGCAAGATGTGGGCGGCGGGCAAGCGAAAGGTTATGAGATTGCATTCGGCGCGAAAACCCAAGCAGCACCTGTTGGATTAAAAATCGTGACTGTCACCCAAGGCAGCCCTGCACACCTTGCAGGGTTAAGTGCAGGTGATGTGTTAATTGCCGCGGATAACCTACAAGTCTCAGGACAATTTGAGGCGCAGCTACAGCAGTATCCGCTGGGTGAATCGTTGAATTTACATTGGTTTAGACGGGATGAATTGATGACGGGTGGGTTAACTATTGCTGCCGCGCCTAAGGATACTGTCGCCCTATCCATTCGTGACAAAAGCAAAATAGCGGCTTGGCTTGGACGTTAATAGGCTTTCGGCTTAAGAACAACTTTTGAGAAATAGTAAAGAATCCGCCTTCTTAGAAGGCGGCTTTGACTTGCCCCTGGAAGGGGCTATTCCAAAAACTACATCATCTGCAACGACAATTGAGCCTCATGTTCCTGATCTTGTTTATCTTGATGGCGCACATATCGTCTAATGATTTCTTCATTAACACCTACTGTATCTACAAAATAACCTCTGGCCCAAAAGCTATTGCCCCATAGCTTTTTACGTACATGAGGGAATTTATTGAATAGCCTTATCG
>NZ_JAKKRK010000062.1:0-24979 GCF_025654545.1 Shewanella sp. SM20
TCTGGGCCGTGTCTCAGTCCCAGTGTGGCTGATCATCCTCTCAGAACAGCTAGGGATCGTCGCCTTGGTGAGCCATTACCTCACCAACTAGCTAATCCCACCTAGGTTCATCCAATCGCGRRAGGCCCGAAGGTCCCCYYCTTTCCCCCGTAGGGCGTATGCGGTATTAGCAGTCGTTTCCAACTGTTATCCCCCTCGACTGGGCAGATCCCTAGGCATTACTCACCCGTCCGCCGCTCGCCACCTCAGAAGTAAACTCCCTTGTGCTGCCGCTCGACTTGCATGTGTTAGGCCTGCCGCCAGCGTTCAATCTGAGCCATGATCAAACTCTTCAATTAAAGTTTTGTTGCTTCCGTCTTGCGACTTCAGCGGCTCAATGAATTCTGATTTTTTGCTTCTAACTAAAGAAACAAACTGTACATATTGCTATGAACACTCATTGTTACATTGATTTAAATTTTTGACTGCCAACCCGAAGGTTAAGCAGTTTCGATTAACTCAACACCTGTGAGTGTCCACACAGATTTCTTGTTTTATCTTGTTAAAGAGCAACTCAACCTCATAAGATAAGGTGAGTACCACACTGAGCGCCGAACGCTTCCAGTTGGCTAGGGCTGCGTATTCTACGCATTTCCCGTTTCGCGTCAAGGAGTTTTTGCAAACTTTCTCAACACTCATCAATCACTAAACTCATCGATGAACTGTCACATCAGGCTGCTTAACGCTGTCTGCCGTGTCAGTGGATGCGCATTATAGGCAGTGAAACTTTTTATGCAAGGGCTTTTTAAATGAAAAAAGATCGCATGGCGATCTTTTAAACGATGGCGATTATTTTACATGCAAAGTGCCCATTAATTGGGCTTTTTGCTGCCTTTATCGATAAAACCTTGGATTAGCGAGACAGCTTTTACGTCATCCCAATCAACATAGGATCGAACAAAGGCAATTAATTGACCCTGTTGATCAAGAATAAAGGTCGCAGGAATCGTGTCGAGCGGAAAAACGTTCCCAAGACTTTGTGGTTGATCGTAGTAAGAGTTGAAATTCGCCATACCCAATGAACTTAAGAACGGCTGAACCTGCTGCTTACCTTCTGCATCAATAGAGATAGGCAGCACGACAAAATCTTCAGTCTTGAACTTAGTTGCTAACCTTTCGATTGCAGGCAACTCTCTGACACATGGCGGACACCAAGTCGCCCACATGTTAACCATAATGATCTTGCCTTTAAATTGGCTGAAGTCGATAGCTTTACCATCGACATCATTAAAGGCAACAGGCTCAATAGGAAAAGTCTTTGGCAGTACATTGATCAAATCAACCGTTGATTCCATCGGTTTAGCCGTTTGCTGCATACCAGGGTACGCATGCGCGACCCCAGCAACAAATACCAAAAGAATGGATGACAACATGAATGCCGTTATGACTTTATGCTTCATTTTGTATTGCGCTTTAGCAAGGTATCTAACTCGCGCTGATCTTCTGCGCTAATTTCGTTCGGCACATTACCGCCAATACGTTGCTTACGAATGAAGATGAATCCAATCACTAGACCCAGAAGTAATAAACCAATAGGACCTAACCAGAGAATGTAGGTCTTGGTTTCCATCTTAGGTTTATAAAGAACAAACTCACCGTAACGACTGGTCATAAACTCGATGATCTCATCATCCCCTTTTCCTTCGTCAACCATCTTGAATACCTCAAGACGCAGATCTCGAGCAACGGGTGAATTGGAGTCGATCAAATTTTGGTTTTGACACTGTGGACAACGTAGTTCATGGGCCAAAGACAAACCACGCTTTTGATTTTCAGGCGACTTGAATTCGTAAGTATCAACTGGTGTTGCCATGACGGCAGTCGTCATGCTGAACATCAGCACTAGACCACCCATGATTTTAATCAGCGTTCTCATGCTGCGCCATCCTTCGCTGCTTCAGCTTGTAATTGTTGGATCATAGGGTAAAGGGTTTCACTCCATACGCGTTGGTCTATTGGACCTGCATAACGGAAACGGATAATACCGTTGTGATCAACAATAAAACTCTCTGGAGCACCATAAACGCCAAGATCTAATCCTAAACGCCCATCTTTATCATAGATATTAACGTTGTAGGGATCGCCCTGACGTTTTAACTCTTCTAACGCAGGAACACGCTCATCACGATAGTTGATCCCGTAAATTGGCAGCAGATTTTTACGTTTTAGCATCACTAAGAAAGGATGCTCATATTTACAAGATGGACACCACGTCGCCCATACGTTAAGTAATGATACCTTACCTTTTAATTGCTCATTCGTTATGATCTCAGCCGGTGTTTCTAGGCGTTCCAGTTGGAAAGCCGGAATAGGCTTCCCTTCCAGTGCTGAATCCAATTGCTGCGGATTCAGAAATAACCCTTTATATAGAAACACCCCCATGGCGAGAAATATGACCAATGGGATAAACAGAACCAACTTCTTCATACATTCCCCAATTATTGAGCCGTTGCCAATTTTGCCTTTTCGGCCAAAGGCGCGACGGCTGCAGTGACTTTCGCACGGTAACGTTTATCCGATGCAGCGAAGAATCCACCTATCATCATGAAAATTGCCCCAAACCATAACCAACGCACGAACGGCTTATAGTTTAAACGAACCGCAAATTCAGTGCTGGTAATAGGGTCACCCATAGTTACGTACAAGTCACGGAATAGACCCCAGTCAATACCGGCTTCTGTCATATCCATAGTTCGCACATTATATTGACGACGATCGGGTTTTAGTAATGTCAGTAGCTCATCGCCCTTGTAGATCTCTATCTGTCCCTGCTGTGCAGTGTAGTTAGGACCCACTACGTTTTTGGTCTCGAGATACTTAAAAGTATAACCGGCAAGTTCTTGGCTTACACCAGGTCCCATACGAACACTTTTCTCAATCGAGTAATTTGACACCATAGTGGCACCAATCACAGAAACGGCAATACCGAGATGCGCAAAGATCATACCAAGCTGACTACGGCCCATGCGGCTGATGCTGATATCACCTTCTTTCGACTTGACCATGTTATAGGCCGCTCTTGCGGTAGCCAGAATAATCCAAGCCGCGGCAGCAATACCAAAGGCAACCCAAATATTGAATGCACCATCGACGATAAAAGGAGTCACAATACCGATAGCAGCAGCAATCATTGCTGGGATCAATAGCTGACGCTTAAGCTCGCCCGCTTTCGATTTTTTCCAACGAATAATTGGACCAATACCCATAAAGCCAAATAGCACTAATACGATAGGCACGAACACCGCATTAAAGTATGGGGGTCCAACAGAGATCTTACCCATGCCAAGCGCGTCGATGAGCAATGGATATAATGTACCCAATAGTACCGTACCTGCGGCAACCGTCAGTAGCACGTTACATACTAAGAGCATTGTTTCTTTAGACTTAAGCTCGAAACGGGCAGGACTACTCATTTCACTGGCACGTAAAGCAAACAGTGTTAATGAACCGCCAACAGCTAAACCAAGTAACAACAGGATGAACATACCGCGGCTTGGATCGGCTGCGAATGAATGCACTGAGGTTAATACACCAGAGCGAACAATAAAGGTACCAAGCAAACTTAAAGAGAAAGCGAAAATAGACAGTAATACAGTCCAGTTACGGAAGGCGCCGCGTTTCTCAGTCACAATCAAAGAGTGAACAAGCGCAGTACCCACTAACCAAGGCATAAAAGAGGCGTTCTCAACAGGATCCCAGAACCACCAACCGCCCCAACCTAATTCATAATAAGCCCACCAAGATCCTAGTGCGATACCGCCCGTAAGGAAGGTCCAAGCAGCCAATGTCCATGGACGAGTCCAACGAGCCCATGCAGAATCGAGACGGCCGCTCATCAGCGCAGCAATCGCAAATGCAAAGCTTACAGAGAAGCCCACATAACCCAAGTACAACATAGGAGGATGGAAGATTAATCCCACGTCCTGCAGCATTGGATTTAAGTCACGACCTTCGGCTGGGATCGGGAATAAACGTTCAAATGGGCTAGATGTGAGTAGCATAAACAAACTAAAGCCAATCACAATAAGAGCCAATACTGCCAGCACACGGGCAGTAAACACTTCTTCTAAACCTTTGCTAAACAAGGCAACCGCAGCCGCCCAAGTTGATAAAGCAAACACCCAAAATAACAGTGACCCTTCATGACCGCCCCATACGGCCGAGATCTTAAAGAAGATAGGTAACTGAGAATTTGAATGATGTGCCACATAGGCGACCGAGAAATCATCGACGGCAAAACTATAAGCCAGCACGACAACAGATAAGGTAATAAAAAAGAACATTCCGTACGTTAATGGCCAAGCGTACCTAACAAGGTATTGGTCTTTTCTGGCAACACCTATTAGGGGGACGCTGATTAATAAGAAGGCAAAAGCCACCCCTATTATCAACGCAAAGTGTCCAAGTTCTGGGATCATGGGTTTTCCTCAGTCTTCAATAATATGTTGATTTAGAAAGACTCTATCTCAACGCACAACATGCTATTCACGCAAATGCACGAAATTTTGCTCATTTTAGTATTTGCTATTGTTCCTGTCTGCCTCTTTCGTACAAAACTGGGTTACTTGTCTCATTCTCAATTTTAGAGGTCGATGAAAGTCACGGAAGAGGCTCAGTTCTGCATGTGACCGACAAATGACACTTAAGTTTCATACAAAATTTACAAGAAGAATCAATTTGTGAACCAGTGCCCAACTATAAGCTTTCAGCACTGGGATTACCTTATATTACTGTTCAATGAACAATCTTTACGTATAATCTTGCTTCCAAGCCTAGCGGTTACTCCGCTTTCTGCAAACTAAAGTGAATATAGAAACAATGACGACATTTTGGATTTTTATTGCGCTTGTTATGTTAGTCGGCCTGATGCTGATTTGGATCCCGCACTTCAGACAGCAAAAATTGCTGAAAACGGAAGAAGCTGGAGTTCGTAAACAAACGAACCTTGAATTGTTCAATGAGCGCTTAGGCGTTCTTGAAAAAGAATTAAGTGAAGAGCTACTCGATCAAGCCGAATTTGATGCATTGAAGAAAGAACTGGAAATCAGTCTACTCCAAGACATCAAACAAGCGAACGACGATTCATTGGTCAACCAAATAAAGCCAAAGACGATTCTGTGGCCGTCGATCATGTCAGTTTGTTTGATTGTTATCTCAGGCTATCTCTATCAACACTTAGGTGCCTTCGAGAATATTGATAGTGCTCAACAACCTGCGAATCCACATGCAGGAATGGATACGGCTCAAATCATGATGCAACGCGTGCAGATGATGGAAGCTCAAGTTAAAGCCGAGCCAGAAAACAGCCAACTGTGGTTTAGCTTAGGTCATGCTTATGTATCAGCAAACCAATACGATAAAGCGATTGCGGCTTTCGATAAAGTAATCGAATTAGTCGGAAAGCATGCAGAATTGCTCGGTCCAAAAGCAACGGCGATGTATTACAAAGCGGGTCAACAAATGACACCGCAAATCCAAGCTCTTATCGATGAGTCCTTAGCTATGGATGCCCAAGATCCTTCAACGCTACTGCTCGTGGGTATGGATGCTTTCTTTACTGCTGACTACAAGAAAGCCATCACCTCTTGGCAAACGATTTTAGATAGCGGTCGTGCCGACGTTGATCGTGCAGCTCTTATGAATGCAATCGAAACCGCTAACTTACGCATGCAGTCGGAAACCGCTGGCATGCCAAATGATGATGCACATAAGCAAGTCAAAGCGAGTGCTAAATCGGTCAATGTCACTATATCTATCTCTGCAGAACTTGCGGCTAAAGCCAGTCCAGAAGACACCATTTTCATCTTTGCCCGTGCAACTGAAGGACCTAAAGTCCCATTAGCTGCAACCAAAGTCAGTGCTAAGTCTTTCCCGATTACAGTGACATTAGATGACAGCAGCGGTATGGGTGGTGATGTGAAGTTAAGCGATGCAGCCAATGTGGAAGTGATCGCTGTGCTGTCTAAACAAGGTAATATCAAACCGCAAACGGGTGATATTCAAGGCAAGATCAGTAAAGTCGCCGTAGGCGATACAGCGAACCTAGTACTTGATACTCAAGTGCAATAAATCGCAGTTAATTGCAGATATAAAAAAACCGGCTTTCGCCGGTTTTTTTATATCTGAAGAATTACTTAGCTGTAGACATAAATTTGATAGCAGCTTTGTAATCATCATCAGTACAATCAGTACACATACCACCTGGTGGCATAGCATTCAGACCAGTTTTCACACTCTTCACTAGAGCGTCAACACCCTTAGCTAAGCGTGGTTCCCATTCTGCAGCGTTGTGTACTTTTGGAGCACCAGCAACACCCATACTGTGGCATACGGTACATGCCTTATTATAAATAGCCTCAGCATCTTGAGCTGAAGCGTTAACTGACATAGTCAAAGCAGCGACAGCAGTCATTGCTAACAGTTTTTTCATGTTCAATGTTCCTAATGCAAATACGTACAAAGCTCGGCGCCGCCCTTACTTAGGCAGACTCATTATAGCCGACTAAGATTACTACAAACTTCAAGAAATCTCATCTTTTTGTGATTAGAATCTCAACACAAAATGAATCAGGCGACAAGGATGACAAATTCGTTAATATATTAGCAAGTCGTAAAAAAGTTCGATAAATATTGCGGTTATTGGAACCACATCATATTGCTGACATCTAGTGCAAACCAAGAGTAAACCCCCAATAACGTTTGTGTTAGAATGACTTGTGTTTCCTTCCGGCTTGAGATAGAGGGTTCAGTGACAAATATAACTAAAGAAACCACATTAGTGTCAGCCAGCAAGCTGACCTGTATCCGCGAAGAACGCATCCTTTTTGATGAGTTAAGTTTTGATATAAATGCCGGTGACATTGTTCAGATTGAAGGCCCTAACGGCGCAGGCAAGACCAGTTTATTACGCATATTGGCGGGCCTTTCTCGCCCCTATGCCGGACAAACTTTTTACATTAATGAAGACATAAACCGTTGCCGCGATGAATACAATGAAGACCTCTTGTATTTAGGCCATTTAGCTGGCGTGAAATGCGAGCTGACTGCCGAAGAAAACCTTAATTTCAATTTAAGAATCAGTGGTTATGATGACTTTGATACGTCAGAGATTTTAGCCAAAGTAAATTTAACGGGCTTTGAAGAAGCTCTCGCGGGGCATTTATCCGCAGGCCAGCATCGCAGAACAGCGCTATCAAGATTGTGGCATAGCAACTGTAAAATTTGGATCCTTGACGAACCTTTTACTGCAATTGATAAAAAAGGCGTCGAAGAACTGGAGCAGTTATTTATTCAGCATGCGGATAATGGTGGCTGTGTGATCCTTACAACTCACCAAGATATGGGCATTATCACAGATGATAGGCTTCGTAAAATTCGTCTCGATTATCGCTTCATATAAGGTCAGGCTCAATGAAAAGAGGCATCAGTTTTACCCAAGCATTTTTCACCTTGCTGCAGCGAGATCTTAAAATTGCTATTCGCCACCGCGGCGACATTTTTAACCCACTGCTATTTTTTATTATGGTCGTTACCTTGTTTCCGCTGGGAATTGGACCAGAGCCGCAAATGTTAGCACGTGTGGCACCGGGGATAATTTGGGTCGCCGCATTATTAGCATCAATGTTGTCACTTGAAAGGCTTTTCAAAGCCGACTTTAGTGATGGTAGCTTAGAACAAATGCTATTAAGCCCACAGCCATTAGCCATTCTCGTATTAGCTAAAGTGTTAGCCCACTGGATTTTAACTGGTGTGCCACTGATTATTATCGCACCACTGTTAGCGGTATTACTCAATCTAGACGGCAACAGCTACGGTGCGTTAATTTCGACGCTTGCGCTAGGCACGCCAGTATTGTCGCTGTTAGGTGCTATAGGTGTGGCATTAACCGTCGGTCTAAGGAAAGGCGGCGTGTTACTCAGCTTACTTATTTTGCCCTTATATATCCCAGTACTCATTTTTGCAACGAGTGCTATAGACGCGGCAGGAATGAATTTACCCTATGATGGTCAGCTCGCTATAATAGGCGCTATGCTGGTCGGATCGTTAACCTTAGCACCTTTTGCAATTGGTGCATCTCTGCGAGTGAGTACTAACTAAAATGTGGAAATGGTTACACCCTTACGCGGATCCTGAACGCGCATATAAATTATCAGGAACGTTATTTCCATGGTTTGCGATCTTAGCCGGTCTATTGATTGCAGTTGGCACTACTTGGGGACTCGTTTTCGCGCCGACGGATTACCAGCAGGGTGATAGTTACCGTATTATCTTTATCCATGTTCCTGCCGCGTCTATGTCAATGGCGGCTTATATGGGTATGGCAACCGCGGCCTTTATCGGTCTAGTTTGGCAAATAAAACTTGCCGACTGGGCTGCAGCATCTATTGCTCCCATTGGTGCAGTAATCACCTTTATAGCACTCTTTACCGGAGCAGCATGGGGCAAACCTATGTGGGGTGCTTGGTGGGTATGGGATGCACGCTTAACTTCTGAGCTGGTATTACTATTCCTATATCTAGGTGTGATCTCGCTCTATGCCTCATTTGAGGATAAAGTGCTCGCAGCTCGTGCAGCAGGGATCTTAGCGATCGTCGGTGTGATCAATATTCCTATCATCAAATACTCAGTTGAATGGTGGAGCTCATTACATCAACCGTCGACAATACGCATTACTGAGAAATCGACAATGTCGACAGAAATGCTCTATCCACTGTTAATTAACATACTGGGCTTCGGTCTTATGATTGGCGCCATCACTATTGTTCGTTTTAGAGCAGAAATTTTAGCAAGAAATGGCATGCGCCCTTGGGTTCGTGAACTAGCTAAAGCGGAGGAGGTCAAATGATGCAATTCGATTCAATCAGTGATTTTTTTAATATGGGCGGCTATGCATTCTATGTATGGCTATCCTACGGAGTGACCTTCTTCTGCCTCTCTACGCTCATCATTACCAGCGCACGCCAAAAGCGTAAGGTGTTAATTGATATCGCGAAGAAGATGGATAGAGAAGAACGCCTAAAAGAAACCAGGAGTACTAAATCGTGAACCCAAGACGCAAAAAAAGACTGACATTAGCTGTAGCATTAATCGGTGGCGTTGCTGCGATTACTTCGCTTTTGCTCTATGCGCTGAACTCCAACTTGAACTTATTCTATACTCCGTCTGAAATTGTCCACGGCAAGACAGACACTGGCGTAAAACCTGAAATTGGCCAACGTATTCGTGTCGGCGGAATGGTGACAGTAGGTTCTATGGTGCGAGATCCCAAAAGCTTGCATGTCGAATTTGCAGTGCATGACTCCCTCGGTGGCGAAGTACTGGTCACTTATGACGACCTATTGCCCGATCTTTTCCGTGAAGGACAAGGCATTGTTGCTCAGGGTGTACTGGGTGCTGATGGCAAACTAGAAGCAACTGAAGTACTCGCCAAGCATGATGAAAACTACATGCCACCAGAAGTCGCTGAAGCCATGGGCCAAAAGCACGAAAAGTTAGATTATAGCCAGCAAAAGGCACCTGATACTAAGTAGGTTATTGATGGATCAGCAATAGCGTACAAACTAAGCCTCCTAGCTTAATAACTAGTGAGGCTTTTTTATTATCTCAATATGCACAATTAAAGGTGGACTATACTCTAGGCAGCGCCAATACCTAAGACTGCATATGATTCAAATAAGACAACTAAACTCTAGTTTGCAACACATTCTAAGCTTCCTAATTATCTGCTTGGTAGGCCTCTCTCAGGAAGCCATTGCTGCTAAAGTTGTTGTTATCGAAAGCTACCATCATAGCTATCAATGGGACCAAGAATACTATCAAGCGATTTATGACACGCTCAGCCCTCACCACGATGTTAGTTATTTCGAGATGGATACCAAACACTTACCCCAAGAGCAATTTGCTGAACGGGCTGACTTAGCATGGAAATACATTCAACAACAAGCACCTCAATTGGTTATTCTCGCCGATGATAATGCGGTTAATCTCTTACACCAGCGCCTAAATGACAGCCTAATCCCAGTAGTCTATTTAGGGGTGAACATGAATCCTAGAGAATATCATCTCAATGAACACAAACGCTTCACAGGCGTCATTGAGAGACCACTACTACGACGTTCTCTACTGCTCATTCAACGTTTACTACCGCAGACTGTACATAGAAAAATCTTAGTTCTATTCGACCAAGGAGTCACCTCTGACTCAGCGGCTGAATACATCAGTAAACAACACTCAAGCATGTTAGGCGATATCGAAGTTAATTTAGTGCAATTGTCACAGCTAACAGATTGGCAGCGGAATGTATTGACCGCGAAGGAACAGGGTTATAACGCTATAGTCGTGGCGCTATACCACACAGTTAGAGATGCAGATAATCGCTCAGTAGATGCAGATCAGCTTCTAAAATGGATATCTGAACATACTCCGGTACCGAATTTTGGGTTTTGGGGATTTAGTGTCTCTGCTGAAGGCAATATTGGTGGCTATGTTCTCGATGGCTATCATCATGGCAAGATTGCAGCGAATATGGCGACAAAAATACTCGGCGGCGAGAAACCCGAAAATATTTTCCCAGTAACAGATGATCTTGGAAAATACATGTTTAGCCAGAAAGGCTTATCCAAATGGAATATCATCCTCCCAAAAGAAATCGAGAAAACCACACTTTGGGTGAAATAGTTAAAAAGGCATAAAAAAGCCGGGCTAATGCCCGGCTTTTTAAAAGTGTAACCTTAATTACTCAGCAGCTTCAACATCAACAGCTTGAGCAGCTTCTGGGCGACCAACTAGCTCGATGTAAGCCATAGGGGCTTTATCACCAGCACGTAAACCGCACTTAAGGATACGGGTATAGCCACCAGGACGTTCCTGGTAACGTGGACCCAACTCAGTAAATAACTTACCAACGACTTCAGCGTCGCGAGTACGTGCAAACGCTAAACGACGGTTTGCAACGCTGTCACTCTTAGCAAGTGTTATCAGAGGCTCAACTACGCGACGCAGTTCTTTCGCTTTAGCCACAGTTGTCTTGATGATCTCATGACGAACTAGTGAACCGGCCATGTTGCGAAACATGGCTTGGCGATGACTGCTGTTACGGTTTAGTTGACGACCACTCTTACGATGGCGCATGACCTAATCCTTATAACCTAAATCTGTACAAACCTGAGACTTATAGGTCGTCTGCTAAACTAGCTGGAGGCCAGTTTTCCAAACGCATACCTAACGACAGTCCGCGAGAAGCTAAAACATCCTTAATTTCAGTAAGAGATTTCTTACCTAAGTTCGGGGTTTTCAGCAACTCAACTTCAGTGCGCTGTACCAGATCTCCGATGTAATGAATCGCTTCGGCTTTCAAGCAGTTAGCCGAACGTACAGTTAGCTCTAAATCGTCGACAGGACGCAGCAGAATCGGATCGAATTCCGGTTTCTCTTCTTTCAGCTCTGGCTCAGTCACGTCACGTAACTCTACAAACGCATCTAGCTGTTCAGCCAGAATAGTTGCAGAACGACGGATAGCTTCCTCAGGATCGATAGTACCGTTTGTGGTCATATCGATAACGAGTTTATCTAAGTCAGTACGCTGTTCTACACGTGCTGCTTCTACATTGTAGGCAATACGTGCAACTGGCGAGAAAGAAGCATCAACCAGCAAGCGGCCGATTGGGCGATCATCGTCTTCGGTCTGTGCACGAGCAGATGCTGGTACATAACCACGACCACGCTCAACGCGAATACGCATGCTGATATCATTGTTACCTGTCAGATGACAGATAATATGATCAGGATTCACGATAGTGACATCACCATCATGCGTGATATCTGCTGCGATGACAGGGCCTGCGCCGGACTTGCTCAACGTAAGCATAGCCTCGTCTTTACCCTCGATGGTCACTGCTAACCCTTTCAGGTTTAACAAGATCTCAAGGATATCTTCTTGAACGCCTTCCTTACTGCTGTATTCGTGCAGTACACCGTCAATCTCGACTTCGGTAACCGCGCAGCCGGGCATAGACGACAATAGGATGCGACGCAACGCGTTACCTAAAGTGTGGCCGAAACCACGCTCAAGTGGTTCCAATGTAACCTTGGCACGTGTTGAGTTAACCTGCTCGATATCAACGAGACGCGGTTTAAGAAATTCTGTAACAGAACCCTGCATTGTGTCCTCTCTTGTTTGTTAGCCTTACTTAGAGTAAAGCTCGACGATCAGCTGTTCGTTAATTTCCGCAGACAAATCGCTACGTTCTGGAACGCGCTTGAAAGCACCTTCCATTTTCGCGTTGTCGACTTCAACCCATGTAGGCTTCTCGCGTTGAGCTGCCACTTCTAAAGCCGCTTTAATACGAGCTTGAGTACGTGACTTCTCGCGGATGCTCACAACATCATTCGCAGACACTTTGAATGATGGAATGTTAACAACACGACCGTTAACCATAATAGATTTATGGCTTACTAGCTGACGTGATTCTGCACGAGTTGCACCGAAGCCCATACGATAAACAACGTTATCAAGACGGGTTTCTAAAAGCTGAAGCAGGTTTTCACCTGTGTTGCCTTTAGTACGTGCAGCATCTTTGTAATAGTTACGGAATTGTTTTTCTAACACACCGTAAATACGACGAACTTTTTGTTTTTCGCGTAACTGAGTACCGTACTCTGACAAACGTGGCTTACGAGCGCCATGTTGTCCAGGTGCAGTTTCCAGTTTACACTTTGAATCGATTGCTCTCACACCGCTTTTTAAGAAAAGGTCTGTACCTTCTCGGCGGCTGAGCTTGAGCTTGGGACCCAAGTATCTTGCCATGATCTTTCTCCAACTATCCTAATGAAACGGCGTTATACACGACGCTTTTTAGGAGGACGACAACCATTATGAGGGATCGGCGTCACATCGGTAATGTTGGTAATTTTATAACCAACAGCGTTCAGCGCACGAATGGCTGACTCACGACCTGGACCTGGACCCTTCACAAACACTTCAAGGTTTTTTAAACCGTAGTCTTGAGCAGCAGCACCTGCACGCTCAGCAGCCACCTGTGCAGCAAATGGAGTAGATTTACGTGAACCACGGAAACCTGAACCACCTGAAGTAGCCCATGACAACGCATTACCTTGACGATCTGTAATGGTGACAATAGTGTTGTTGAAAGAAGCATGGATATGAGCCATGCCATCTGCAACCTGTTTACGTACGCGCTTACGCGGAGAACGTGACGGAACTTTAGCCATTGCTTTACCTTCCCGTTACTTTCTAATAGGTTTACGTGGACCTTTACGCGTACGCGCATTGGTCTTAGTACGTTGCCCACGGAGAGGCAGGCTACGGCGATGGCGGAGACCACGATAACAACCAAGATCCATAAGACGCTTGATGTTCATTGAAATCTCACGACGTAAGTCACCTTCTACTAGGTATTTGGCGACTTCTTCGCGTAGTGTGTCTATTTGAGCTTCGCTCAATTCCTTGATCTTAGCAGTTTCAGCGATTGCTGTAGCCGCGCAGATTGCTCTAGCGCGAGTACGGCCGATGCCGAAAATTGCAGTCAATGCGATGACTGTATGCTTTTGATCAGGAATGTTAATGCCAGCGATACGGGCCACTATGCACTCCTTAAAGTTAAAGGCCAACTGCGAAAAGCCCGAAAGGATACTCGACAGTCGACAGATTTGCAAACAAAATTTTGTTCAGCCCAATTCATGGGCTGAACAAATTACTTTTTAGCCTTGACGCTGTTTGTGTTTTGGTTCAACACAGATAACGCGTACAACGCCACTACGCTTGACGATCTTGCAGTTACGGCAGATCTTCTTCACGGAAGCTCGAACTTTCATTTCATCACTCCGTAAAGCTACTTAGCGACCAAAGCGATCTAAATTCGCTTTGTTAACTAGGTTAGCTTTCTTCATCACAGACTCATACTGATGAGACATCATATGCGTCTGAACCTGAGCCATGAAGTCCATGATTACGACTACCATAATTAGTAGTGAAGTACCGCCGAAATAGAACTGTACTTTCCACGCAATTAACATGAACTCCGGAATTAAGCAGATAAAGGTTATGTATAACGCGCCTGCCAATGTCAAACGGGTCATAACTTTATCAATGTAACGCGAAGTCTGTTCTCCAGGACGGATCCCAGGGATGAATGCACCACTCTTCTTCAAGTTATCTGCTGTTTCACGCGGGTTAAACACCAACGCAGTATAGAAGAAACAGAAAAAGATAATCGCTGTTGCATATAATAATGAGTAAAGCGGTTGTCCAGGTGACACAGCCAGTGAAAAATCACTTAACCATGACATGGACTCATTTTGACCGAACCACTGAGCCAGTGTTCCAGGAAACAAAATGATGCTTGACGCAAAAATTGGCGGTATAACACCTGCCATGTTTATTTTCAGCGGTAGATGGGTACTTTGCGCAGCGAACACCTTACGGCCTTGCTGACGCTTAGCATAGTTAACGACGATACGACGCTGACCACGTTCCACAAACACTACAAAATAAGTCACTGCAAACACAATTACCGCGAGCAACAACAATACTAACACATTCAAGTCACCTTGACGCGCCTGCTCAGCCGTTTGGCCGATAGCGGAAGGTAATCCAGCAACAATACCTGCGAAAATCAAAATCGAGATACCGTTACCTATACCACGTTCGGTAATTTGCTCACCTAGCCACATAAGGAACATAGTTCCTGTCACTAAGCTCACAACCGCAACAAAGTAGAATCCAAATCCAATGTTGACCACAAGGCCTGGCACTAAGTTTGGTAACCCGGTTGCAATACCGACCGACTGGAATGTACCCAGCACTAAGGTACCCCATCTGGTATATTGACTGATTTTCTTACGTCCTGATTCGCCTTCCTTTTTCAATTCAGCGAGTACAGGATGTACGACAGTCAACAGTTGCATGATAATCGATGCCGAAATGTACGGCATAATACCTAATGCAAAGATAGAGGCACGCTCAAGGGCACCACCCGAGAACATGTTAAACATGCCAAGGATGGTTCCACTTTGCTGAGCAAACAGCTCTGCTAATACAGCTGCGTCAATACCAGGAATTGGCACAAACGAACCGGCTCTAAAGACGATAATCGCACCAATCACGAACAGGAGGCGAGCTTTCAATTCAGAAAGTCCACCTTTCGCGCTTTTTAAATCAAGTCCTGGTTTTGCCATCGACGTATTATTCCTCGATCTTACCGCCGGCAGCTTCAATAGCTGCACGTGCACCTTTGGTTACCTTCAGACCTTTAACAGTCACAGGGCGCTCAATGGTACCTGAAAGAACAATTTTCGCAAACTGGATGTTGCGAGTTATTACGTTCGCATCTTTCAGAGCGTTTAAGTCGATAACATCACCGTTAACTTTTGCCAGTTCGAGTACACGAACTTCAGCTGTTACCATAGCGCGACGCGAGGTAAAACCAAATTTAGGTAAACGGATTTTCAGTGGCATTTGACCACCTTCGAATCCTGGGCGTACACCGCCACCAGAGCGAGACTTTTGGCCTTTATGACCACGACCCGCTGTTTTACCTAGACCTGAGCCCATACCACGGCCTACACGCTTTGGTGCATGCTTAGAGCCTGCAGCTGGAGATAGAGTATTTAAACGCATCTATTAATCCTCCACCTTAACCATGTAGTAGACCTTGTTGATCATACCGCGAACAGAAGGAGTATCTTCTAATTCAACAGTGTGACCAATGCGACGCAAACCAAGACCCGTTAGGGTTGCACGGTGCTTCGGTAAACGACCGATACCGCTTTTAGTTTGAGTAACTTTTACAGTTTTAGTTGCCATGGTGCATTACCCCCGAATTTCGTCAACATTCAGGCCACGCTTAGCTGCGATTTGCGAAGGTGACTTCATGTGCACCAATGCATCGACAGTCGCGCGAACGATGTTGATCGGGTTAGTAGAACCGTATGCTTTTGACAGAACGTTATGCACGCCTGCTACTTCCAATACGGCACGCATTGCGCCACCGGCAATAATACCAGTACCTTGTGATGCAGGTTGCATGTACACAAGTGAACCAGTATGACGACCTTTAACTGGGTGATGCAGAGTACCTGCATTCAACTCAACGGTCACAATGTTACGACGAGCTTTTTCCATCGCTTTTTGAATCGCGGCTGGAACTTCACGTGCTTTGCCATAGCCATAGCCAATCTTACCGTTACCGTCACCCACTACTGTCAGTGCTGTGAAGCTAAAGATACGACCGCCCTTAACTACTTTAGAAACACGATTAACTGCAATTAATTTCTCTTGCAGATCGTCTTTTTGCTGAGCTTCTAATTTAGCCATTTTATAACCCCTTAGAACTTCAGGCCAGCTTCACGAGCTGCATCTGCTAAAGCAGCTACACGACCGTGATACTTGAAACCAGAACGATCGAACGCAACTGAAGTTACGCCTTTTTCGATCGCGCGCTCAGCAACAAATTTACCTACTGCTTTCGCTGCGTCTACGTTACCGGTACTCTTCAGTAGCTCTTTAACCGCTTTTTCTACGGTTGAAGCAGCTGCCAACACCTGAGCTTCAGGATTGATCACCTGAGCATAAATGTGACGCGGTGTACGATGTACAACCAGACGGTTCACGCCCAGCTCTTGGATCTTCTTACGAGCGCGAGTAGCGCGACGTAAGCGAGATGTTTTCTTATCCATATCGCGTTACCTACTTCTTCTTAGCCTCTTTACGGCGTACTACTTCGTCGTCATAGCGAACACCTTTGCCTTTGTATGGCTCTGGTGGACGGTATCCGCGAATCTCAGCAGCGACTTGGCCAATTAACTGTTTATCAACGCCACGTAGGACGATGTCAGTTTGGCTAGGGCACTCTGCAGTAACGCCTGCGGGCAGTTTGTGTACTAACGGATGAGAGAAACCTAAAGTAAGGTCAATATCAGCACCGACGAGTTTCGCACGGTAACCAACGCCAACTAACTTTAACTTACGCTCAAAACCTTGAGATACACCAACAACCATGTTGTTTACTAATGCACGAGTTGTACCAGCCTGTGCCCAAGCGTTAACAACGCCTTCAACAGGGAGGAACTTAACTACGCCGGCTTCAATAACAACATTGACCGCATTGTTGATCACTCGAGTCAGACTACCTTTTCCGCCTTTGACGGTAAGGGTCTGTTCGTTCAAGGTCACCTCTACGCCAGCTGGAATAGATACTGGTGCTTTTGCTACACGAGACATTCCTAGCTCCTTAAGCTACGTAGCAGATAACCTCGCCACCCATGCCTGCAAGGCGGGCGGCACGATCAGTCATCAAGCCTTTAGAAGTGGACACAATTGCGACACCCAGACCGCCCATCACCTTTGGAAGTTCGTTTTTACCTTTGTAAATACGAAGACCAGGGCGACTTACACGCTGGATAGTCTCAACGACTGGTTGGCCTTGGAAATACTTTAAAGTAACTTCCAGTTCAGGCTTGGCTTCATCTGCTACGGCGTAATCAGCAATATAACCTTCATCTTTAAGTAGTTTCGCAATTGCGACTTTCAACTTAGCTGAAGGCATCTTCACTGATACGTGGTTAGCAGCTTGGCCGTTACGAATACGGGTTAACATATCCGCAATAGGATCTTGCATGCTCATATTAGCTTACTCCGTGACAAGTGCTTACCAGCTGGCCTTACGCAGGCCAGGAACTTCACCACGCATGGTTGCTTCACGTAATTTGATACGGCTTAAGCCGAATTTACGTAAGAAGCCATGAGGGCGACCAGTTTGATTACAACGATTGCGTTGACGCGCAGCGCTGGAATCACGTGGTAGAGCTTGCAGCTTAAGAACCGCATCCCAACGATCTTCGTCAGAAGAAGCTGGACTTGCAATGATAGTCTTAAGAGCCGCACGCTTTTCAGCGTACTTGGCCACGAGCTGTGCACGTTTAGCTTCACGTGCTTTCATTGATGTTTTTGCCATTACGCTACCCTTATTTCTTGAATGGGAAGTTAAAAGCGTCTAACAAAGCACGACCTTCTTCATCATTCTTCGCAGTAGTAGTGATAACAATATCCATACCACGAATCTTATCGATTTTATCGTAATCGATTTCTGGGAAGATGATCTGCTCACGCACGCCCATTGCGTAGTTACCACGGCCGTCAAACGCTTTAGCGCTTAAGCCACGGAAGTCACGAATACGTGGGATTGCGATATCGACTAAACGCTCTAAGAATTCCCACATACGCTCACCGCGTAGGGTCACTTTACAGCCAATAGGGTAGCCTTCACGGATTTTAAAACCAGCAACTGACTTACGAGCTACAGTCACAACTGGCTTTTGACCAGCGATTGCAGTCATATCACGGACAGCATGGTCCATGATTTTCTTGTCTGCAACAGCTTCGCCAACACCCATGTTCAGGGTGATTTTCTCAATCCGAGGGACTTGCATGACACTGGTATAACCGAACTTTTTAGCAAGTTCAGCGACAACAGTCTCTTGGTATTTATCATGCAGTTTCGCCATCGTTTACTCCAATTACTTAACGAGTTCACTGTTCGATTTGAAGAAACGAACTTTTTTGCCGTCTTCAAAGCGGAAACCAACGCGATCAGCTTTGCCAGTGGCAGAGTTGAAAATCGCTACATTTGATGCTTGTATCGGTGCTTCTTTCTCAACAATACCGCCAGCTACGCCCAATTGTGGGTTTGGCTTTTGGTGTTTTTTGACAAGATTGATGCCTTCAACAATCAATTTACCAGTAGGAAGGACTTGAGAAACTTTTGCACGTTTACCCTTGTCTTTACCTGCTAATACAATCACTTCGTCTTCACGACGTATTTTAGCTGCCATTTTGAAGCTCCTTACAGTACTTCTGGTGCCAGCGAGACAATTTTCATAAATTGCTCATTACGCAATTCACGTGTCACTGGTCCAAAGATACGAGTACCAATCGGCTGCAGGTTGTTGTTCAAAAGAACAGCTGCATTCCGATCGAAGCGAATGACAGAACCGTCTGGACGACGTACGCCTTTCTTAGTACGGACTACCACCGCGTTATACACATCGCCTTTCTTCGCTTTAGCGCGAGGAATCGCTTCTTTAACAGAAACTTTGATGATGTCGCCGATACCGGCATAACGACGATGAGAGCCACCCAAGACCTTAATACACTGAACTCTGCGTGCGCCGCTGTTACAAGCAACGTCAAGAGTCGATTGCATTTGGATCATTTTAAGTGCTCCGCTATCGTTACTACACAATTCCCACTATGGGACAATAAAAACACTCATTTTTGCTATTAATTTAGTCAAAAATGGCGCGCAAATATAACACCATAAAAGTGGAATGTATAGTATTAAAAAACAAACGGCCCCACATTCTGGAGCCGTTTACCTAAATACCTAATTAACTTAGGCCTTTGATACTACTTCAACCAGGGTCCAAGACTTAGTCTTAGACAAAGGACGACATTCGCGAATCGCTACTAAATCGCCTTCATTGCACTGATTCGTTTCGTCATGTGCATGGATCTTTGTCGTACGCTTAATGTATTTCCCATAAATTGGGTGTTTCACTTGGCGTTCGATAGCAACAGTAATGGACTTGTCCATTTTGTTGCTAGTTACACGACCCTGCAAAGTACGGATTTTATCAGACATTATGCACCCGCCTTAGAAGTAATAATGGTCTTAACGCGCGCAATGTTACGGCGCACCAATTTCAGTTGATTAGTCTGAGTCAACTGACCAGTGGCGTGTTGCATACGCAGGTTGAACTGCTCACGCAGCAGACCAAGTAGTTCAGCGTTCAGTTCTTCAACGCTCTTTTCTCTCAGTTCGCTCGCTTTCATTACATCACCGTCTTAGTTACGAAGGTAGTCTTAATTGGAAGCTTGGCAGCAGCCAAAGCAAACGCTTCACGAGCGATCACTTCAGAAACACCATTCATCTCATAAAGAACCTTACCAGGTTGAATCTGACATACCCAGTATTCAACGTTACCTTTACCTTTACCCATACGCACTTCAAGAGGCTTAGAGGTAATCGGCTTGTCCGGGAAAACTCGAATCCAAATTTGTCCCTGACGCTTAATGTGACGTGTCATGGCACGACGTGCAGATTCGATCTGACGTGCAGTTAAACGGCCACGGCCGACTGCTTTCAGACCAAAAGTACCAAAGCTAACTTCGGTACCGTTCGCTAGACCGCGGTTGCGGCCTTTGAACATCTTGCGAAACTTCATACGTTTAGGTTGCAGCATTGCCGGCTCTCCTATTTACCACGAGGCTTGCGCTTAGGTTGCTGCTGCTTCGGCTCTTCAATCTGTGGCAGCATTCCGTCTAGAACTTCACCTTTGAAGATCCAAACTTTAACGCCAATCACACCGTATTGGGTGTGACTTTCAGATGTAGAATAGTCGATATCAGCACGCAAAGTATGTAAAGGTACACGACCTTCACGATACCACTCATCGCGCGCAATCTCAGCTCCGCCTAAACGGCCACTAACTTGTACTTTGATACCTTGAGCACCAATACGCATTGCGTTTTGAACTGCGCGCTTCATAGCACGACGGAACATTACGCGACGCTCTAATTGCTGTGCAATAGAGTCAGCAACTAACTTGGCATCTAGCTCAGGTTTACGGATCTCAGCGATGTTAATTTGAGCAGGAGTGCCAGCAAGTTTTGACACTGCAGCACGCAATACTTCAACGTCTTCACCTTTCTTACCGATCACAACACCTGGACGGGCAGTGTGAATGGTAACGCGGATGCTTTTCGCTGGACGCTCGATAACAATCTTAGATACTGAAGCAGCTTGTAATTTCTCTACAAGAAACTTACGCACTTCCCAGTCGCTGTTCAGGTTACTTGCGTAATCTGATTTATCTGCGTACCAGGTAGAGATCCAAGGCTTGGTGATACCCAGACGGATACCATTAGGATGTACTTTCTGTCCCATTGCTCTCTCCTAGCGATCTGATACAACCACAGTAATGTGGCTGGTACGCTTCATGATACGATCAGCGCGGCCTTTAGCACGTGGCATGATACGCTTCATAGTTGGGCCTTCATCTACGAAGACGGCTCCGACTTTAAGCTCATCAATATCCGCGCCTTCGTTGTGTTCGGCGTTTGCGATAGCTGAGTCAAGTACTTTTTTAACCAGTACGGCGGCTTTCTTGGGGCTGAAAGTCAAAATTTCGAGGGCCTTAGCAACAGGCAATCCACGAATTTGATCAGCAACCAGACGGGCCTTCTGCGCAGACGTACGGGCAAAACGATGTTTAGCTAAAACTTCCATCTTATTCCTCCCGTATTAACGCTTCTTCGCTTTCTTATCTGCAGCATGGCCGCGATAAGTGCGAGTTGGTGAAAATTCACCAAGTTTGTGGCCGATCATTTCGTCAGTTACGAACACAGGAACGTGCTGACGACCATTATGGACAGCGATGGTCAAACCAATCATATTTGGAATGATCATAGAGCGACGTGACCAAGTCTTAATAGGCTTTTTGTCACCGGCTTCCATCGCTTTCTCTACCTTCTTCAGCAAGTGCAGGTCAATGAAGGGACCTTTCTTGAGAGAACGTGGCATGGCGAATCCTCTTACTATTTATTACGACGACGTACGATGTACTTGTCAGTGCGCTTGTTACTACGAGTTTTATAACCCTTAGTTGGCACACCCCATGGAGTCACTGGGTGACGACCACCAGAAGTACGGCCTTCACCACCACCGTGTGGATGGTCTACTGGGTTCATTGCAACACCACGCACTGTAGGACGTATGCCTCTCCAGCGCTTAGCACCTGCTTTACCTAACTGGCGTAGCATGTGTTCGGCATTACCAACTTCACCAAATGTCGCGCGGCAATCAACTGGCACTTTACGCATTTCGCCAGAGCGAAGACGTAGAGTGGCATATGCGCCATCACGAGCAACAACTTGTACATAAGCACCTGCAGAACGAGCGATCTGAGCACCTTTACCTGGCTTCATTTCAACTGCGTGAACTACAGAACCTACTGGGATGTTGCGCAGTGGCATAGCGTTACCGGTTTTGATCTCGGCAGCAACACCAGACTGGATCTTATCGCCAGCTTGCATGCCTTTGGCAGCAAGAATATAACGACGCTCACCATCCGCATACAATACTAACGCGATGTTAGCAGTACGGTTTGGATCGTATTCCAGACGCTCAATCTTTGCAGGGATACCATCTTTATCGCGTTTGAAGTCGATTAGACGATAATGCTGCTTATGACCACCACCTACGTGACGGACAGTGATACGGCCAGTATTGTTACGGCCACCACTTTTAGATTTTTTCGCCAACAAGCCAGCAAAAGGTTTACCCTTGTGCAGGTCAGTGTTCACCACTTTAACTACGTGGCGACGACCTGGAGAGGTTGGCTTACACTTAATAACTGCCATGATAATTCTCCTTTGCTTACTCAGCGCCGCCGACGAAATCGATGTCAGCACCAGCAGCTAGAGTCACATAGGCTTTTTTCCAATCGCTACGACGACCAGTACGGCCACCAGTGCGTTTAGTTTTGCCTTTGCTCACTAAAGTGCGAACTGAATCAACTTCAACTTCAAATAGCTTGGCAACAGCAGCTTTAATTTCAGCTTTAGTTGCATCGATAGCTACGCGGAAAACAACAGTGTTGTGCTTCTCAGCGTTCACAGTGCTCTTTTCAGAGATATGTGGAGCGAGAATAACTTTTAGCAAACGTTCTTCGCGGATCATCATGCTAGCATCTCCTCGATTTGCTTCACTGCGTCAGCAGTCACAAGCACAGTGTTGAAGGCGATCAGACTCACTGGGTCTAGACCCGCTACATCACGAACGTCAACCTTGTACAGGTTACGAGCTGCTAAGAATAAGTTCTCATCAACTTCTGCAGTCACAATCAGAACGTCTTCAAGGTTCATTGCTTTCAATTTAGCTTTCAGCTCTTTAGTTTTAGGAGCTTCAACACCGAAAGATTCAACAATAACCAAACGCTCTTGACGTACCAATTCAGACAGAATGCTTCTCAGCGCGCCGCGGTACATCTTTTTATTAACTTTTTGGCTGTGATCTTGGGTTTTAGCAGCGAATGTTACGCCACCGCCACGCCAGATTGGGCCTTTAACAGAACCAGCACGAGCACGGCCAGTTCCTTTTTGGCGCCAAGGCTTTTTGCCTGAGCCAGTTACTTCCGCACGAGTCTTTTGAGCACGAGTGCCCTGACGCGCGTTTGCAGCGTATGCTACAACTACCTGATGAACCAGTGCCTCGTTAAAGTCACGGCCGAAGGTAGTTTCGGAAACTTCAAGAGCGCTTTGCGCGTCTTTCAATACCAATTCCATTACTATCTCCTCAGACCTTAAGCTTTAACGGCAGGCTTGATAATCAAGTCGCCATTGGTAGCGCCAGGAACAGCGCCACGGACTAGTAGCAGGTTACGCTCAACATCTACACGAACAACAACTAGATTTTGAGTAGTAACACGCTCGGCACCCATATGGCCTGACATTTTTTTGCCTTTGAATACGCGACCAGGCGTTTGGTTCTGACCGATAGAACCATTCGAGCGGTGCGACAAAGAGTTACCGTGAGTCATATCTTGAGTACGGAAGTTCCAACGCTTAACGCCGCCTTGGAAGCCTTTACCTTTTGATTGACCAGTAACATCAACTTTCGCTACGTCTGCGAAAATATCAACATTTAGCTCAGCACCAACTTCAATGCCCTCGCCTTCACCGTCTACCAAACGCATTTCCCACAAACCACGACCGGCTTCAACGCCGCTCTTGGCAAAGTGACCTGCTTCTGGTTTAGTGATGCGATTGGCTTTTTTGGTGCCAGTTGTAACTTGAAGTGCACGGTAGCCGTCAGTTTCTAAAGTTTTCACTTGAGTAACACGGTTGCCTGCAACTTCAATTACAGTAACTGGTATTGAAACACCATCTTCAGTGAAGATGCGAGTCATACCAACTTTACGACCAATAAGACCGATAGCCATCTCTCAAACCTCTTCTTACTAGGATCTCAATTAACCCAAGCTAATCTGTACGTCGACACCAGCCGCAAGATCTAAACGCATTAACGCGTCAACAGTCTTTTCAGTTGGCTCTACGATGTCAACCAGGCGCTTGTGTGTACGTAATTCGTACTGGTCACGAGCATCTTTATTAACGTGCGGAGAGATCAAAATGGTATAACGCTCTTTGCGAGTAGGTAGTGGAATTGGACCACGAACCTGCGCGCCTGTACGCTTAGCAGTTTCAACGATTTCCGCTGTAGACTGATCAATTAAGCGATGATCAAATCCCTTTAAGCGGATACGGATTCTTTGGTTCTGCATTGACCAGAGCTCCTAAAATGGACATATAAAAAATCACCCTCTAGCTTCTTCTAAATAGAAAAGCAGAGCGAGATGATTTAACCGTTCGACTCCCAATCGGAGCCGCTATGATAATGATTAACTTAAGCGACTAATCATTTAATTCGTTAACCTAGGTCGACGAGGGGGCCATTATACCTATCTAAATTCGGATATCAAGCCCGCTGTGTAAATAGTCATCAAATAACTATTTAACTTCAGAGTGGCGAGCATTTTACACAAATTTGTAAATAAAACCAGCCCTCAAATAAAAAAGGAAGCCGAAGCTTCCTTTTCAAACTAATCTCTATCGCAATTAAGCGATGATTTTAGCTACTACACCAGCACCAACTGTACGACCACCTTCACGGATTGCGAAGCGTAAACCTTCGTCCATCGCGATTGGGCAAATCAGAGTCACTACCATTTTGATGTTGTCGCCAGGCATTACCATCTCTACGCCTTCTGGCAGTTCGATAGTACCGGTTACGTCAGTTGTACGGAAGTAGAACTGTGGACGGTAGCCTTTGAAGAATGGAGTGTGACGTCCGCCTTCTTCTTT
>NZ_JAKKRK010000063.1:0-23905 GCF_025654545.1 Shewanella sp. SM20
AAAGAGATTGCACGATAGATTGTCCTGTATGAGCTGCAAGTTGAGCCGCCAACTGTACAAGAAAGAGATTGCACGATAGATTGTCCTGTATGAGCTGCAAGTTGAGCCGCCAACTGTACAAGCCGTTTGGTCCTTCGTACATCCCCTAATTTTGCGCGCTGAAAAATGCTCTGTGCCCAGAGTGATGGTTCACTTAAAAACATGGCATGTGGTATCTGAAACAAAAGGTCAGGATCAGATCAGGTTAATTAAAAATGGTTCAAAAAAATCCCCCGGGGCAAACCGAGGGATTTGTGTAGAAGAGACAGGCAAATACGAGGCTTAATTGAGTAACGCAGAATCTAGTGACTAGATTACTTTACGCTTACTTACTTGGCGTTCATCAGTGCAACCGCGTTATCTAACATACGGTTACTGAATCCCCATTCGTTATCATACCAAGACATCACTTTCACTAAACGACCGTTCACACGGGTTTGAGTGGCGTCAAAGTTTGAAGAAAACGCATTGTGGTTAAAGTCGATAGACACCAATGGCTCTTTGTTTACCGCTAACACTTCGCTCAATGGCGCAACGCTGGCAGCACGTTCAATAATGGCATTCACTTCTTCAACTGTAGTGTCACGGGCAGCGATGAAAGATAAATCCACGAGTGATACGTTAACTGTAGGTACACGAACCGCTAAACCGTCGAATTTACCTTGTAATTCAGGTACAACCAAACCTACAGCAGCAGCTGCGCCAGTTTTAGTTGGGATCATTGACAGTGCCGCAGCACGGGCACGACGTAAATCTGTGTGGTACACGTCAGATAAACGTTGATCGTTGGTATAAGCGTGAATGGTGGTCATCAGGCCTGATTCGATACCAATCTCGTCATTTAACGGCTTAGCAAAAGGGGCTAAACAGTTTGTTGTACAAGAAGCATTTGAAATCACTGTCATGTCTGACGTCAGCACGTTGTTGTTCACACCGTAAACAACTGTGGCATCGACGTTTTTGCCTGGAGCAGAAATAATCACTTTCTTCGCGCCAGCGGTTAAATGTGGTTGAACGGTTTCTTTAGAAGTGAAGATACCGGTACATTCGAAAACCACGTCAACCTGTAGCTCTGCCCATGGCAGTTTTGCAGGATCACGTTCTTGGAAAGTGAGGATCTTATCGCCATTCACATAAATGGCTTCTGCATCATGGTCAACCTTGGCATTGAAACGACCATGAACAGAATCGTATTTTGTCAGGTGAGCGTTGATTGAAGCGTCGCCTAAATCATTAATAGCGACAATCTTGATTGGATAAGCTTTTTCGCTTTCGTACAAGGCGCGTAATACGTTTCTACCGATACGGCCATAGCCATTTATTGCTACACGGATAGTCATCTCATATCCCTCTGGTGATTATAAAATTCAACTGGTAGTAAAATTACCAAACTGACAGCTATCGTCAAGTTAAATCGGCATTTTACCGCTGTCTTGATTAACAAATTAGGTATTTTTTTTACATCGGTCGCGAAATCGCCATTTTTCACGCGTTAATTGGGTAAAAAATTACAAGATGGCAAACATTTTGCCATCAGTTGCTTAGTTTACTTTTTCGACAGGCGCAGGCGGCGGCACCTCAGTTGCAGTTGGCGCTTGGGTAACTGCTTGAGGATCAAGCCATTGTCTTACTGGACTCATAGAATAAGTGCCCTTTTTTAGCACATCGATAAGGGCTTGGGCTTTTAAATCGAGTTCAGTCGCCAGCGTTTTATTGCCACCGAGCAAGGCTAGCATTTTTTCTTCAGAATACTTCTGCTGCGTAAGTAGTAAATTTGCTTTCGTCAGCATATAGGATTTATCTAAAACCTGTTGCTGGCGATAGGCAGATGCGAGCCCAAGTAACCAGTTAACGTCGAAATCATCGTATTGGATCTCCGCAAAGACTTTAAGATAGAGTTGTTGCGCTTTGATGTCATTTCGATTGCTGTAATAGGTTGCGACTTGGGCAAGTAGAAAGGGGTCAGTCACTTCGCCGGCGTTTTCCTGTTCTAATAATCTATTTAACGCAACGGTATCGCCAAAGCGAGTCCATTGGTAATAGGACATAAAAGGGTCTTGCCGTTCACGGGTTTGATCTTGTAGTAAACTTAAATTTTGAGTGCTTAGTCTAAAGGCTCTGGCTCTATCAGCTGTGCGATTGGTGTGGATGATATGCTGAACGCCAGAGGCGAGTTCAATGCAACGGCTGTAATCCTCAAGGTAGGTTAATTGTGAGTAGAGCTGCTTACCTGTGAGGTTTTCGTTGTCTTTTAACATGTAGCGGTTTTGGATAAGTTTGGTCTTTTCAGTCAAACACCAGCTGTCCTTATGCAAATCTGCACAAATTTCAGGATTATTTTTACAAATTGCTGAGATATTTCGGTCATTATCACAACCGAAAAGACCGAAAAAGCTCATCCCTAAGGTAAATGATGTAATTATTACTAGATTTTGTCTCAAAACACTCTCCAAACGATAATTTTTCTAATAAAATTACAGATTTACAGAAAATATCTTACTGGCAACAAAGCGCGACTTTCATTACAATGGCGCCGACCAAAACAGGGTTTTCCCTAAAACCCGCATTAGATTATTGGTCTTTTCGTCATGTTACTCAAACCTTTCAGTACATTTTATTGAAAAGTGAGATAAAGGATCTGTAAATGAGCGCTGATAAACACCTACAAAGTTGGCAAGAACGTTTTGAAATGGCAGAGGCGATGCAGCCTTTGTTAGGCAAGTTGTACCGTAACCAAGGCGTTGAAGTCGTGGTCTACGGCAAGCCGTTACTCAATGCTTCTACGATTGAAATCATTAAAGCGCACCGTTTAGTTCGTCGTCATGTCGGTGAAAAATTACGTTTACGCGAGAGTTTCCCCTTCGTTCAAGCTTTGAGCAAACTCGCAGTTAAACAATGTAAAGTGGATATTGGTAAACTCGCTGTCAATTACTGGCGCGACCATACTGATGTCAGCGAAATTGAAAGCTATATGGCAAAAGAATTGGCCGATGCCATCGACCATGCCGATGATGTCGCGCCGCGTGACGTCGTGCTTTATGGTTTTGGCCGTATCGGTCGCTTATTGGCACGCTTGCTGATTGAACGCACAGGTCGCAGCAATAAGTTAAGGTTACGCGCTATCGTTTTACGTGGCGGTAAGAAAGGCGATTTAGAAAAACGCGCGAGTTTACTGCGTCGTGACTCAGTCCATGGTCCTTTCAATGGTTCTGTTGAAGTTGACGAAGAGAACAACGCCATCATCGCCAACGGCACTTATATCCAAGTGATCTATGCTAATTCACCCGACGAAGTGGATTACACTAAATACGACATCAATGATGCATTGATTGTTGATAATACAGGTATTTGGAAAGATGAAGCGGGTCTTGGTTTACACCTTAAGAGCCCTGGTGCCAGCAAAGTATTACTGACGGCTCCTGCAAAAGGCGCGATTAAGAATATCGTTTACGGTGTGAACGAAGGCGATATTACCCCTGAAGACATTATCGTTTCAGCGGCGAGTTGTACCACCAATGCTATTACGCCAGTACTGAAAGCTGTGAATGATAAATATGGTATCGAGAATGGTCACGTTGAAACGATTCATTCTTATACCAACGATCAAAACCTGATTGATAACTATCATACCGCTGACCGTCGTGGCCGTAGTGCACCATTAAACATGGTGATCACTGAAACGGGTGCAGCAAAAGCGGTTGCTAAAGCTTTACCTGCATTAGCCGGTAAGTTAACAGGTAACGCGATTCGTGTGCCGACGCCTAACGTCTCTATGGCGATCATCAGCATGAACCTGAATGCTGAAACCAGTAAAGATGAGCTTAACGAGTATCTGAAAGATACGGCGCTACAATCACCACTGCAAAATCAAATTGACTACACAGACTCTACTGAGATTGTATCGAGCGATTTAGTCGGTTCTCGCTACGCGGGTGTGGTTGATTCACAAGCGACTATTGCAGAAGGCAAGCGTGCCATTCTTTATGTATGGTATGACAACGAATTTGGTTACAGTTGCCAAGTGGTTGGCGTAATGCAAACTATGTTAGGTTTAACGACGCTATCTCTACCTGCGTAAATTGCCCACGTAGGTTTTGCTCGAGTGATTAATGACTTTGCTTAACCTTTGAATAAAGCGCCCAATAGGGCGCTTTTGTTTTTCTATACTTCTACAATTTTATTGGACTCGACTCCATAGCTCACCATGATCCCTTGTTTATCTGCCGCGTTTAATTAGCGGTAGCATCGGCATCAGTATCGGTACAAAGCCTAAATTGATGAATGAAACATCAACTTTACTGAGGTGTGGCGGTTTATTGGGCAAACGATACGGCTTAGATCATTTTTTAAAAATTGTTGATTGACTCTGAGGTCTAAATCGGTAGAATGCCAATCCGCAGTCAGGGGAAAGCATGCCGAGCATGAGTTCAAATGATTAAGCGCAATGATAGGCGACATTAGCTCAGTTGGTAGAGCGATACCTTGCCAAGGTATAGGTCATCGGTTCGAACCCGATATGTCGCTCCAAATTTTAATAAATTTGGCAGTTTGGGCGCGATGGCAGAATGGCTATGCTGCGGATTGCAAATCCGTCGATCTCGGTTCGACTCCGGGTCGCGCCTCCATAGATATAAAGTATTAATGACACGATTCCCGTCGTTAATATAAAGAGTTTGCCCGAGTGGTGGAATCGGTAGACACAAGGGATTTAAAATCCCTCGCTGGTAACAGCGTGCCAGTTCAAGTCTGGCCTCGGGTACCAAAAAACAAAAAAGCCCTGACTGATGTCAGGGCTTTTTTGCTTTATAACTTCTACACCCACATTTCATGATTCTTAATCTAGTATCACTACAGCTATAGATTGGTTAGGCCCAAGCCCACTATTTTACTCATTCAGTATTGCGACTTCTGACCTGTTTCTTTTCTACAATACAAAACTGAGTGATTTTGTGATCTAGATGTTGTAAATCGCTTTATTTAAGTAATGTCACTATTTTGGTAATAATTGCGTAATAAAATGTACGTTTTATTGTTGAATCGACAATAGTGTAATAATTTCCTTAAGAAGGGACTTAAGTCGCTATTACCCCCTTAAAGACAGTGGTATAAATAAGCCGAAATTTCCCCTACACGCGCATATTAGGATACGTAGTCATGATTTTCTCTCAAGTATTACTCGCACCCGCTGATCCAATTCTTGGTTTAACCGATACCTTTAAAGCTGATCCGCGTCAGGATAAAGTTAATCTTGGTGTTGGCATTTATAAGGATGAGGCAGGACAGACTCCCGTTCTGGCTTCAGTGAAAAAAGCCGAGGCCATTTTACTTGAGCAAGAGAAGACCAAAAACTACTTAGGCATTGAAGGCGTTCAAGCTTATAACCGTGTAGTACAAACCTTGTTGTTTGGCGAAGGCAGTGCATTAATTTCTTCTGGCCGTGCTGCCACAGCGCAAGCTCCTGGTGGTACAGGAGCACTGCGTATTGCTGCTGAGTTTTTACTGCGTAATACCGATTCGCACACTATTTGGGTGAGTAATCCAACGTGGGCCAACCATCAAAATATTTTTGAAACGGCGGGTTTAACGGTTAAAGAGTACGGTTATTACAAAGCAGAAGCCCATGACATCGATTTCGATACCATGATGACTGACTTGTCTCACGCCAATGCGGGCGATGTCGTGCTGCTACACGGTTGCTGCCATAACCCAACGGGTATCGATTTAACGTTGGCGCAATGGGAACTTGTTGCTCAATTGTGTGCTGATAAGAAACTCGTGCCACTGTTTGACTTTGCTTATCAGGGTTTTGGTGCTGGCATTGAAGAAGATGCGGCAGGTCTGCGTTTAGTCGCGTCTAAAGTGTCTGAGTTGCTGGTCGCTAACTCTTTCTCTAAAAACTTTGGTCTATACAACGAGCGTATTGGCGCCGTGACTGTGGTGGCTGAAGATGCTGATGCTGCCGTACGTGCTTTTAGCCAAGTGAAACGTACCATACGCGCCAACTATTCTAATCCGCCAGCCCACGGTGCACTGATCGTCAGCACGATATTAAATGATGCAGCTCTGAAAGCCATGTGGGTGCAGGAAGTCAAAGAGATGCGTGAACGTATCGCCGAAATGCGTACTCTGTTTGTTGATAGCTTAAAGGCTGAGGGCGTGACTCAGGACTTCAGTTTTATTTCTCGCCAAAATGGCATGTTCAGTTTCTCAGGTTTAAACAAAGCCCAAGTGGCACGTTTGAAAGACGAATTTGGTGTCTATATTGTCGGCTCTGGACGCATTAGCGTTGCAGGCATGACTAAGACGAATATGCCTGTTATCTGTAAAGCCATAGCACAAGTGTTGTAATGGTTATTGCAGCCTTATAGACAGACTAAAGGGACATTCCTTTTAGCTTTACAATATAAAGGACAGCACTTGCTGTCCTTTATTATTTCGATTGAATGATTAACAGGTAAGCGTTAGCAGGCAAGCGGTTGTTGAGTGAGATCATTGATCCGCAGCAGGGCGCTTAATGCATCTAATAAATTAGCTTGATCATGTAGATTGGGATTATGGCGATTCTTCAACGGAAAATAGTTAATCAGTGGCCCTAAACGCGTTTGTTCACCGTGGCGAAGTACTTTGTGAATAATGGGCTTACCAATCACTTGGTGACACCAAGCGATACGTTGCTCAATGCTAAACCGACCCGCGGGTGAGGCCTCTTCGGCAAGGTTATCGATAAAGATCACCTGCGCTTTAGTTGCAGCGAGGCTTTTCGCGAACTTAGGTAACAGCAGTGGCGGCATGATACTGGTTAAGAAGCTGCCAGGGCCTAGGATAACTAAATCTGCGTGCCGAACGGCCTCACAGGCTTCAAAGGTGGCATCGACCTGTGGCTCAAGGCAGAGCGCGATGGGCGCTTCATTCATACTGTCGACATTAATTTCCCCAAAGACTTTACTGCCACAAGCTTGCAGGGCCACTAAGTGAGTGGGCTGCTCTGACATGGGAATAAGTTGGGTTTCTATCTTAAGTAAGTTACGGATGAGATTAACCGCTTCTAATGGACGAACGCAGAGTTGATCAAGAGCCAGTAAGATTAAATTACCTAAATTATGGCCACTGAGTTCAGTGGCACCTTGGAAACGGTATTCAAACAATTGCGAGCCAACGGAAGGACGATTAGCTAAATGGGATAAGCAGTTACGTAAATCACCCCAAGCAATACAGTCTTGCTCGGCTCTCAGTCGACCAGTAGAACCACCATTATCAGTGGTGGCGACAATCCCTGTAAGGCGGTTGCCTAAAAAATCGAGCGAGGATAATACTCGGCCTAAACCATGGCCTCCTCCGATGGCGACGACACGTTCAAATTGATTAAACATCAAATGCTGCATCTGGGTTTTTCCTTCCTGAATACCCGAAAATTTAATGTCATAGCCATCCATTGTCGCTATAAGCGGGATGACTCATGAGCCGTTGTGCAATGGTGATAACGCTAAGGAACCTTAGTATAAATACTCAGTCAAATGCTTGCATCTATAAATGACGGCGTAATAGCAAGCTCGACTCGATAATGGTGCCTCAGGCGTAATATTGTACCTGAGTTCGTGATCATGATGATGGGCAAATTTCGTGAAATCTGACAAATAGCTTATAATCCGGCCTTTATTTGCCCAATAAGGGCGTTACACCTAAGGTGAATGATTGAAAACGGGTAGAATCGGTTCGTTTACATTGGCATTAGCCATGGTCATAGTGGCGATTTTTGCATTACGAGTTTGGATCATTCCTCACTCGAATGACTCATCCGCTATTGCGCCCCAATTCGTTAGCGATGTCGATCCTGTTACGCAAGTCCCTGACTTTTCAGCGATCAGCGACATTACCGAAAAGAAGAAAGCTTTTTTTGATTTCCTGCGGCCGATTGTTCAGCAACAGAATGCCATTATCTTGATGGAGCGTGGCTTTATCAATGAGATGCTTGCCTTAGTCGATAATGGTAAGAGTTTATCTGATACCGAATTAGCGCAGATCAATGCGTTATTCGATAAATACCAATATGCGGCGCGTAACGTAGATGCTAAGTCATTAGCAAGCTTACTTAAACGTGTCGATATCGTGCCGGAATCTATGGTGTTAATTCAAGCCGCGAATGAATCTGGTTGGGGGAGTTCACGTTTTGCCAGAGAAGGTTTTAACTTTTTTGGTGAATGGTGTTTTACTTCTGGCTGCGGCATAGTGCCGTCCTCACGTGGTTCGGGTAAAAGTCATGAGGTGAAAGTGTTTTCATCGGTTGATGAATCGGTTTCATCCTATATGCGTAATTTAAATTCTAATACTGCCTATGCGTTATTTCGCTCTATTCGAGCAGATTTACGTTCACAGGAGCTAGAGCCAACAGCGGATCAATTGATTTACGGTTTAGTGAATTATTCTGAAAGACAAGAAGCTTATATTGATGAGCTGCTTGATATGTTACGTCATAATGAAAAATATTTGGTGAATGTCGATGTATAAAAAACTGTTGTTTAGTAGCCTGTTCTTTTTGGCAACTAGCGCCGCTGCAGAAACTGTATCCCTTGAATATAAAGGCTTTTATGATAGGTTGAAACAAGTCAATAAAGGCGGTTATCAACTCGTGGAAGTGGCTTTTAGTGTTCCAATGCAAAAGAATTGTTTGATCCAAAGTGGTTCTATTTCCAGTGAAAAAACCTCAACGCCACTGACGTATACTGATGCCCAGCGGTTATTCATTCCCTTAGATGATGATTTAAAAGATCAGCGAGCCTTGGTTAATCTGCATTTCGCTGGCAGCGCTGAGGGATGTGGTATTGCAATGCAAGTTAGAGCAAAACAGACATTAGCCGAGTACGATAAAACGCGCTTACAACAAATCATGACTGAGATGGACACGCTGCTCGGTGCTATGCAAGGCTTCCCGATGCGTTATTTTAGGGAATCCATTACTGGCTTAAACTTTGAATTCTCACCTGAACAAGAAGTCTATGTACGCCTTAATGGTCGAGAAGAAGCGATAAAAGGCAGTTATAAATTAGCCGCTAATGAGCTTGAAAACATCACCACGCTAAGCTTCAGTGCCCAGCCATTAGTGTTGAGTCCTTGGGTGAAGTGATCCTCTTTGCCTCGTTGAATTGGCATCTTGAAAAAATCGATTCAGAAGCACGGGCTCAAAGATAGTGTAGGCAGTCTTAACTTATTTTGTTGCCATAAAAATGCCCACTTAATGTGGGCATTTTTGTTTAGCTAATTTATCTTGCATACTTTCGTTGCGTTAACTTCTCTTACTGAATAGGCGCTAAATTCAGTCTAAGTTAGACTTCGTAAGTGTTAACAATATCAATGCGTTTTGCTGCATCCAAATCGATACGACCACTATTGGCGATATCAAGAAAATCGAATGCAGGTAGATTGGCTTCAGCAACATCACCACGCATAGGCGCATCTGGGTCACGTGTTAGAGACACAAAGTCGAACTGTTCACGGTCAACACCCTGTGATGGTGCGGTGTTTTGCATGGCGGTGAATATTGTTTCAATACGACCAGGATACTGTCTATCCCACTGATTCAGCATGTCTTTGACTGCGGCGCGCTTTAAGTTTTCCTGTGAGCCACACAAGTTGCATGGAATGATTGGAAATTCTTTTAAGCTGGCATATTCTTCGAGATCTTTCTCGCGACAATAGGCTAGGGGACGTATGACGATATTGGCGCCATCATCCGACAGCAGCTTTGGCGGCATTGCTTTCATCTTACCGCCAAAGAACATATTTAAGAACAAGGTCTCGATAATGTCATCCCTGTGATGGCCTAGGGCGATTTTAGTGGCGCCGATACGCTGAGCAAAGCCATAAAGCGTTCCGCGGCGCAGGCGAGAGCATAGGGAGCAGGTGGTTTTACCTTCCGGAATTTTGTCTTTCACTATCGAGTAGGTATCTTTCTCGAGGATGTGATAAGGCACATTGAGCTTATCGAGATAGGCAGGCAATACATGCTCAGGGAAGCCTGGTTGCTTCTGATCTAAATTAACCGCAATGATTTCAAACTGAATGGGCGCGCGTTGCTGCAGATTCATTAAAATATCGAGCATGGCGTAGCTGTCTTTACCGCCACTGAGGCAGCACATGATCTTATCGCCATCTTCAATCATATTGTAATCGGCAATCGCGCTGCCCACTTCACGACGAAGCCGCTTCTGTAATTTATTCAGACGGGTAGTTTGTTTTTTTGATAATTCTTCCGGCATAGGATTTGCCGTAACTTCAGATATAGCTTCAAGCATAAAAAAGCGCCCAGTAACACAGTTTCAGGGCGCGTATTATTCCAGCTATCTTTGGCGGGGTAAAGAGCCGCGTATTGCTTAGGCTTCTTCTAACGGTGATTTATAACCGTCGGGCTTTATAGCCAATAAATCGCAGTTGATGCTATCGATAACATGTTCAGCGGTATTGCCTATCAATGCTGCTGAAAATCCGGTACGACCGACAGTCCCTAGGATCACCAATTCAGCATCAAGTTTTTCAGCCAGTTCAGGGATCACATCTTCTGGTAAACCTTCTTTTACATGGCAATGACTTGGATTAATATCATAAGCGCCAGCAAGATAACTCACGCGCTGCTCATGCTGCATGCGAATGGTTTCGTTGTATGACTGGGCATCAAAGTCAGGAAGCTCAATGGCAAGGTTAACAGGCGTGCCGGGATAACCATTGACTAAATGTACTTCAGCAGAGAACTTTTTCGCCAAATCTTTTGCATGTTCAATAATTTTACCGTTAAGCATTTGATGATCGGTATCTTCGGTTGCCACATTCACAGCACAGAGGATTTTGCCCGCGGCTGGCCAGTCATGGGCTTTCACCATCAACACTGGCACAGGGGCTTTACGCATCAAATGCCAATCAGTTGGAGTGAAGATCACCGCCTTGAGTTTGTCGTGGGCATGGGTGCCTTTAACAATCAAGTCGTATTGCCCTGAAATAGCATGATTAATAATGCTTTCAAAGGGGCGGTTATGCCAAATGACTTGAGTATCGATATTGAGTTGCAGATGAGTATAAGCGGCGAGTAAGTCTTGGATCCAAGCGAGCCGTTGATCTATGACACCTTGACGCATGGCTTCACGTTCTTGATTCGACAGAATCGAAGTCATTTCGTAAGAGAAGTCGAAGATAGAAAGAAACACAGTGACTTGAGCGTTGCATTTACTGGCCAAGGCGACCGCTCGTGCAAGGGCAACTTGATTCTCAGTGGTAGGGTCAACCACAACCAGTATTTTTTGATAATCCTTCATGTTTGGTTCCTTTAGTCATAGGCTCAATATCATCATGAGCCTTTGGCAGTGAGCTGTATTGTTCTAGATCAAACTCATTTGAAATTGATTAAAACTCGCTTAAAAATCATGCCTTAATCTGCATGACATGTCTAGCAAGCACAGCTTTTACCATTAAACTGTTATGCTATTGGCGACAATTATTTAGGCTTGACCTCTCACGGTTAATGCTCTTGCGATTGACTATCTCGCGATGCGAGAATTACCCGCTAACAGATTCAGCTCTTGCGAGTCGAGGATAGTGATGTACTTACCCTTAACCTCAATCAAGCCTGACTTTTGGAAGCGTCCAAGTAAGCGGCTGATGGTCTCAACGGTTAAACCGAGATAATTGCCAATGTCACCACGGGTCATGGTTAAACGGAATTCTTTAGGTGAGAAACCACGGCTGCCGAAACGATTTGCTAAATTACTGATAAACGCTGCTAGACGTTCTTCGGCATTTTTCTTACTGAGCAGCAGGATCATTTCTTGATCGCTCATGATCTCATTACTCATTAGACGCATGATCTGCTGACGTAACTTAGGCATAGTGCCCGAAAGTTCATCGAGGATATTAAAGGGGATTTCACAGACCATAGAGGTCTCGAGGGCCTGTGCAAAACTCTGGTGCAACTGAGCGTGAATACCATCAAAACCAATCACATCACCCGCGAGATGGAAGCCCGTTATCTGCTCATCACCTTGCTCGGTAATAGTGTAACTTTTGATGGTGCCAGAGCGGATCGCAAACAGGGATTTCAACGCGTCACCTGACTTAAAAATTTGCTCGCCTTTCTGGATTGGCTTTTTACGCTCAATAATATCATCGAGCTGATCTAGCTCACTTGCATTGAGGGTAAAAGGAATACAAAGGGTACCCATACTGCAATCGTGACAATGGATTGTACATCCGCTAGCGGCAGGACGACGATTCTTATTTTGTTCAATTGTCATGTTGATTCTCAAGTTAATCCACTGCTGCCATGTTAAACCAATTCACGCACTTGGGCTAGTTTAGCTGCGCGAGTGCGATATATAAAGTTTGACCACCAAAGGCAATTAACAGTAAGCCGCTCAATAGTCTAACGGTTTTCTTTTGTACCCATGCAGCAAGGCGTTTTGCCGCCACGCCAGCACTTAATAGGGCGGGTAAAGTACCCAAGCCAAAGGCTAACATAATCAAGGCGCCTTGGCTGGCAGAGCCAGATGCAACCGACCAAGTTAAGGTGCTATAGACGAGGCCGCAGGGGAGCCAGCCCCAAATGAATCCCGCCATGACTGCTTGGCTCGGATTCTTGATTGGAACAAGGCGCTGCGCTAGCGGTTTTAAATATTGCCATAGCCATTGACCTACACGCTCAATTTGCACTATTCCAACCCAAATTTTAGCGATGTAAAGTCCTGTTGCGATCATCATCAGTCCGGCAATCATGCGCAGGACAATCAGATAAATATCCAGCTCAAATAAGCGACCAAGACCTGCCGACGATGCGCCCACTAAGCCGCCCGCTAAGGTATAACTTAAAATACGGCCTAAATTGTAACTCAGTAAATATTTAAGCTGATGGGCCAGCTGGTTACCTATTTTAGGATGAGGGATTTGGGCGGAAAAAGCGCCCACTAAACCGCCACACATACCAAAACAATGTGCAGCTCCCATCAAGCCGACGAGAAAGGCACCGGTGACATTGTACTCAATCACAAAGGCATGCCTTTTTGCTGATTTTTTATCGCTTGCTGCGCTGCGATGTCATCATGTTCTGCTGTTGACTGAATGGCGGGGGGGGCTAGATGGCCAGGTTTGTCAGTATTTTCATCAAACAATATAGAAACACTTTGACGGTCAAGATCATCAAATTGCTCAGATTTCACTGCCCAAAAAAATACCATTACCGCAATGGCGACGAAGATCATGGCAATGGGGATAAGCACATAAATAATTTCCATAATGACCTCTTAGTATCTGTTAAACGTTTTATTATGATCACACTTTTACCCGTAATAATCTCAGGCTATTACCGACCACAATCAAAGAACTCGCCGACATGCCAATCGCGGCAATATAGGGTGCCACATGACCAGTGACAGCTAAAGGCAAGATAAGGGCGTTGTAACCCAGCGCCCAAGCTAAATTTTGTTTAATAATTTGCGTGGTCAGTTTAGCGACCGCGACAGCTTGGGTGAAACGGGATAGATGATCGCCCAGTAAAATCAAATCGGCACTGTTTTTGGCAATCGCACTGCCACTGCCCATGGCGACCGACAAATCAGTCCCCGCAAGTACTGGCGCATCATTGATGCCATCGCCAAACATCGCCACGCGAGTATGCTGTTGTAATTTCGTTACTAGGGCAAGTTTACCCGCGGGCGTTAATCCGCTGTGCACATCTTCAATTCCCAGCTCTTTGGCTAGTTGATGCACATGTCCCGAGCTATCGCCGCTGGCGATACTAATGCGGCAACCTTGTTGCTTTAATATCTCAATCGTGGCCTTACTGTCTTGACGAATATTATCTTGGATCTCAAAGCTGGCAAGCACTTCAAGCTGCTCATTGGCTGAGCGTGCTAACCAAATCTTTTGGGTTGGGTCTTGAGTATCGACACGTGCGCCAGTAAATACAGCATTACCAATTAAATAGTCAGTCCCCTCGATACGGCCTCGAACACCAAAGCCGACTTCATGGTGAACTTGCTCTGCGACCAAGGTATTATCGGCAAATAGGGCAAATGCAGCCGCAATCGGATGGCGAGAGCCCGTTTCCAGCGCCGCTGCAATGGCTAAGGCCTGCGTCTTTGTTAAATCGGCCATGCACTGCGTTTGCCCGATAGAGAGCGTACCACAGGTAAGGGTGCCAGTTTTATCAAAGACCACATGTTTAATCTGCGGCAGTTTTTCAAAGACACCGGCCTTGCGAGTAATGATGCCAAGACGCGTAAAAATGGCGGTTGCACAGGTGACGGCGGTCGGTGTCGCTAGCGCTAAGGCACAAGGACAAGTGGCGACCAGAACCGATAGCGTTACCCAAAAGGCATCCTCTGGGGAAATCTGTTGCCAAACCAAATAGGTGATCGTCGCGATTGTTAGAATCGTACCCGAGAAATAGCGGGATAATTTATCGGCTAATAGGGCTATCGCAGGTTTTGTATTGGATGCCAGCTCCTGCAGTCGAATAATTTCCGCCACGAGTTGGTCTTGCCCTAACGCGGTAACTTTAACTTTTATCGGTTGATCGACGTTGATAGTGCCAGCGTACACTTGCTGATCTTGCTGCTTTTCAATGGGCATTTGCTCACCAGTGAGCATAGCTTCATTGATGTTTGTGTGGCCTTCAATCACCACACCATCGGCCGCAACCATTTCCCCTGGTTTTACAAGGATCACATCATTGAGGCGTAACTTTTTGGCCGGAATTTCTTCTTGACCATTTTCGGTGACTAAGTGTGCAGTGAGCGGCACCAATTTATGTAAATTACTGGAGCTGACCGAGGCCTTTTGTCTTGCCTTTTGCTCGAAGTAACGCCCAAGTAACAAAAAGAAAGTAAACATGGATACGGATTCAAAATACACTTCGCCTGTGCCATTCACTGTGGCAAAACAGCTTGCGGTATAGGCACCACCAATGGCAATCGAAACAGACACATCCATATTGAGTTTGCCGCTGAGCAGGGTACGAATGGCGCTAAAATAGAAGGGTTGCGCCGAATAAAGCACCACAGGCGTTGCAAAAATCATGCTAACCCAGCGGAAATAGTCCCGATACTGCACGTCTAAATCGGTGAAGTAGCCAGTATAAAGGGCGAGGGCGAACATCATGACTTGCATAGTCGCAAAGCCAGCTAAGCCTAAACGTAGTAAAAATTTGCGACTATTGAGTTTATTGTTGAGCTCTTGTTCGTCAACTTGGTAGGGCGCGGCTTGATAGCCGATACGACTAATTTGTCCGAGAATATCGCTAAGTTTTACCTTGCGTTTATCCCAACTGATCATGGCGCGTTGGGTGGTTGAGTTGACTAGCACTTGGCTCACGCCCGCGAGTTGTTTGACTTTGTGTTCAATTAACCAAGCACAGGCTGCACAGGTGATACCATCGATGGAGAGTGATACTGATTCGACATTGTCCTCAGAATGCACAAAGTCTTGCTGCACTTCGGGCAAGTCATAGGCGCTAAATTGCGTTAATGCTTCGGGGACCAGGGCATTCTGTTTACTGCCAGGCTCAGTGCGGAACTTATAATAACTGAGTAATCCCGCATCGACAATCGCTTGAGAAACCGCCTGGCAGCCAGGGCAACACATCAGTTCATCACGGTCATTAATGCGAGTCACAAACTGCTGGCCCGTTAGAACGGGCTCTTGGCAGTGAAAACAACTTGGATACGTCATAGCGCTACTTATTTAACCACAATCAATTCAGCCAAAGTTGGACGTGATCTTTTAATTCAACGCGTTGGTGAATTCGCCATTTACCGTCGTAGCTTTCGAGGCGAACTTCCCAAGGGCCGGTTAGGGTAGAAGGGATGGTAATGCGATACACATTACTGGCATCGGCCGTCGCAGTGAGTTTCATATCTCTGTCGGCAATGGTTGGATGATAGAACTCGACTTTCAAGGCGGCTTGATATGCAGGTCCCCCTTGCTGCGTCAGTAAAATCTCATTATTAGCTTGAACGAGTGAGAAATTCATGCCTATTTGTTTGGCATACTTCACTTTACTTAAGTCCATATTAATGGCTTTGCCATCTTTGTAGTAATCCTCGGCGACTAAAGAGTCCGAGTTCGTAAGGGCAATTTTTAGCGTGGTAAAACTTGCGACGACGGCACATAAAGGAAGAATAATTAGAAACCAAGGCCAGAACTGCTTATACCAGGCTTGTTGTTCGCTCATGTCAGATACCCATTCAAAAAATTTGCGCCATTTTACCGTTAAAAGACGGTTTTAGCACTTTAAAAAAAAGGCCTCGAAGTCTTCGAGGCCTTAGTGTTACTTATACCTAATTACTTGTTTGACAAGCTATAAACATAAGCTGTAATGACGTGAACTTTCTCTTCACCGAGAACGTCTTTCCACGCTGGCATCACACCTGCGCGACCATGTTTAATGGTCTCTTCGATCATGCCACGGCTACCGCCATATAACCAAACATCGTCAGTTAAGTTAGGAGCACCCATAAACTTGTTGCCTTTAGCGTCCATACCATGACACGCAAAACAACCTTTCATGAATGAGCCTTGACCTTGGGCAGCGAGTTTCTCGTCATGCTCACGACCAGACAATTTAACAACGTATTCAGCTAAACCAGCAATCTCACTATCTTCGATTGGCAAACCACCTTTGGGTGGCATCATGCCATGACGACCTGCCATGATAGTGGTCTTAATCGTGGCTAATTCACCACCATATAACCAGTCACCATCGGTAAGATTAGGGAAGCCTTTGCTACCACGTGCATCAGAACCATGGCACTGAGCACAGTTTTGCAGGAACAAACGGCCACCCACTTTCAACGCTTCTTGGTTTTTCACTAATTCTTCTAGTGGTGTTGCCAAGTAAGCCGCGAAGATTGGGCCATATTTGTCATCGGCGTGCTTCACTTCCTGATCATATTGCACCCAGCGACCTTCTTTTGCGGCTAACTCAACCGCGGCAGCAGAATCGGCTTTAATCCCCTGTTCAGTACCAATACTTTGGTTCGCACTGCTCCAGCCTAATAGGCCTTTGTAGTTGCCTAAACCAGGATATAAGGCCAAATAGATCAAGCCAAACACGATAGTGATATAGAACATATAACTCCACCATTTTGGCAGTGGGTTATTGAGTTCTTCAATACCGTCGAAACTGTGACCCATGGATTCGCCTTCTTTTACGTCAGTGGTGTTCTTAGAACACACACGCAGTAATAGAAAACAACCCGCGATCACGACTAACGAGAGTACAGTAATCCAAACACTCCAGAAGCTACTCATCACTTATTCTCTCCTGAGTCCTTCGATACCTTGTTGACTTCCTCATCGGAAAACACAAGGTTAGCTGCTTCATCAAATGATTTTTGACGACGCGAGCTATATGCCCAAGCAAATATACCGACGAAGGTCAGCATCACAATGATGGTTAAAATGCCTTGTAATGTGCCGTAATCCATATATTGCCTCCTTATTTGAGTGCGTGACCCAAAGACTGAAGATATGCAATCAAGGCGTCCATTTCTGTCTTACCTGCAACAGCTTGCTGTGCGCCTGCGATTTCTTCATCGGTATAAAGATCATTACCTTTGTAACCGCCTTTATGCAGGTTACGTAGGATAGTCATCTTGTCACCCGTTAGTTTGCCGTCTAACTTGTTTTCGGCTAACCATGGGAACCCTGGCATATTCGATTGAGGAACTACAGCACGAGGATCGATTAAGTGAACTTCATGCCATTTATCGCTATAACGACCGCCAACACGTGCAAGATCAGGACCCGTACGCTTAGAACCCCATTGGAATGGATGATCCCAAACTGATTCGCCCGCGACAGAGTAGTGACCATAACGTTCAGTTTCTGCACGTAAAGGACGGATCATCTGGCTGTGACAGTTATAACAACCTTCACGAACATAAATGTCACGACCTTCAATTTGCAGGGCAGTGTATGGCTTTAAACCTTCAACTGGCTCAGTTGTATCTTTTTGGAAAATCAACGGTGTGATTTCAACGAGACTACCGAAGCTGATAGCGATAACGGTAAAAATCGCTAACAAACCGATGTTTTTTTCAACTATCTCATGATTAAATTTCATCGAGTTTGCTCCTTTAAGCCGCTGTTGGTTCAGCCAATGCTGGCAATGAATCTTTAGAGGCTTTCACAGTACGGATCACGTTATATGCCATGATCAGCATACCGGTCAGGAAGAAACAACCGCCAAGGAAACGTACGAAGTAGAAAGGATAAGAAGCTTCCAGACTTTCAACAAAGCTATAAGTCAAAGTACCGTCAGCATTCACTGCGCGCCACATCAGACCTTGCATTACACCTGAAATCCACATAGAGACGATGTAAAGCACAGTACCAATAGTCGCTAACCAGAAATGGACGTTAATTAACTTGATGCTGTACATACGGCCGTGACCGAACAATACAGGGATCAAGTGATACAGAGAACCGATTGACACCATCGCAACCCAGCCTAGCGCGCCGGAGTGAACGTGACCGATAGTCCAGTCTGTATAGTGTGATAGCGCGTTAACTGTCTTAATTGCCATCATAGGGCCTTCAAAGGTAGACATACCGTAGAAAGACAGAGAAACAACTAAGAAACGTAACACAGGGTCAGTACGCAGTTTATGCCAAGCACCAGACAAGGTCATGATACCGTTAATCATACCGCCCCAAGAAGGTGCGAATAGGATCAGTGACATCACCATACCTAAAGACTGAGTCCAGTCAGGTAAAGCTGTGTAATGTAAGTGGTGAGGACCAGCCCAGATATACAGTGCGATCAGTGCCCAGAAGTGGACAATAGAAAGACGGTAAGAGTACACAGGACGACCTGCTTGCTTAGGTACGAAGTAATACATCATCCCCAAGAAGCCTGCGGTTAATAAGAAACCTACAGCGTTGTGACCATACCACCACTGCACCATAGCATCGACAGCGCCGCTATACAGAGAGTATGACTTGAACAGACTGACTGGTACTGCCATAGAGTTAACTATGTGTAGTACGGCAACGGTAATAATAAAGGCACCAAAGAACCAGTTCGCCACATAAATATGCGAAGTTGTCCGTTTGATAATAGTACCGAAGAACACGATAGCGTAGGACACCCAAACGATAGTAATTGCGATATCGATAGGCCATTCTAATTCAGCGTATTCTTTTCCTTGGGTGAAACCCATTGGTAAAGAGATAGCTGCTGACAGAATGATGGCTTGCCATCCCCAAAACGTAAATGCGGCTAACTTAGGTGCAAATAGTCGGGTTTGACAGGTGCGTTGTACGACATAATAGGATGTTGCAAAAAGGGCTGATGTACCGAACGCGAAGATCACCGCATTGGTGTGTAATGGTCGCAAGCGACTATACGTTAACCAAGGAGTGTCAAAGTTCAGCTGAGGCCAGATTAACTGAGCCGCAATTAATACGCCGACTGACATACCAACAATACCCCACAAAACTGTGGTTAAGGCAAATTGGCGGACAATGGCGTAATTGTAATCAGCGCCTGTTGGCTGGGAATGGTTCATCATAATGCTTCCACTGCTTATTACTTTTACTTTTAGTAAAGACAAGCTTTACCTGTTATAAATGACATAAAACTCAGTCTCCCTATTAAGGTTGCTGAGCGATGTCAATGCGTTACCCTGCATATTTTTGCTCAAATATGAGGTTTCGCAATGATACTTGAGCCATATCAAAAAAGATACCAAAGAAGGGGTGTGGAAAGTTGATCTAGATCAACCTACGCCATAGAATGTTAACATATTGCATCATAAGGTTAATCTTTGTGCTAACTCGTCTGAGTCCCTATTTATTTATCGCATTATTTAGCTTCAATCTCACAGCTTGTAAGGAAGATGCAAAGCAAGTCACACTTAAAAGCAGTCTTGATCCTTCACTTTGCCAATTTTCTAAGGGGGATTGTGTTAAAAAAGTTGAGGATGTTGAGCTCACTTTTCGCTTGTCACCAGGGAGTGCTCCAAGCGAAAAGCCATTGACATTACAGTTGTTATCTTCCATGCCAATTTCTAATGTGCAAATCCGCTTAGAAGGAAGAGACATGTTTATGGGTGTTATTCCTGTAAATGTGAAGCAAACTGACAAAATGACTTATATCGGTCAGTTAGTCTACGGTTCTTGTAGTAGTGGCTACATGGTTTGGCGTGGCTTTGTTAGTTTTAGCGTTAATGGTGAAACTCAAACGGCTGTTTTTGATTTTCTCGCAGATGACAATGGTTAAAACTGCCTTGATATATCTTTGAAAGTGCTTGATATGGCTTTCTAAACATCAAGACCATCAACTGGGCATATTACAGATTAGTGATCCTTCCAGTTTTCTTTTACTTTGACAAAAATGTCTACATTTTCAATAAAGAGCTGTAATAAGTGAGGATCAAAGTGTGTTGCCGCCCCTTTACGCATTTCAGCTAAAACCTCTTCTAAAGGCCAAGCTGTTTTATAACAGCGGGCATGGGAAAGGGCATCAAACACATCTGCGATTGCCACAATCCGCGAGAAAATGTGAATTTCGTCTTGTTTTAGATTTGCAGGATAACCAGAACCATCATATTTTTCATGATGTTGCAGTGCAATAATTGATGCGGCCTTTAGTATTGGTCTCTCAGAATTTGCAAGAATTTGATGGCCAATCATAGGGTGCTGACGCATAACTTTCCATTCTTCGTCATCTAATTTGCCGGGTTTAAGTAGGACAGCATCGGGGATCGCAATTTTACCAATGTCATGCATTGGTGAGGCACGGCGCAGTAAATCGGCTTCGTATTCACTTAAACCGGCGAGTAATGCTAATTGAGAACAATACTCCGCCATACGTTTCACATGATTGGCAGCTTCTTTCGAGCGGCTTTCAACAACATCACCTAAACGTAAAATAAGCTCTGATTGTGTATCTTCCACCTCTTGATTGAGCAGCAAATTTTCAAAGGCTATGCCCACGTTGATGGCAAAAATATCAATGAGTTTCTTATCAAGATCATCAATTCTATCAATACCATCCATATAAAGTAGATTGATTAAACCGCCTTTGGTGGGAAAGTAACCGATAAAGCAATTGTCTTCATAAAGGCACCGCTGTTGGGTGAGCGCACTGCGCAGTAGACGATCAATATGTTCAGGTAGTTGCGTAATGTGGGATTTATTAGCAAATTGGCCAGTACCTGCAAGGATTTCTATATTGACAGGTTCAACATGACCACTAATCGCATCAATCGCATTACAAGTCAGCAGTAGCGTTTCTGAGTCGAGATTAAGTAGAGTGGCCACTTGTGTCAGTAGCCCATCGGCGAATTTATGCAGGGTGCGTAGTTCAAATAATCCTGAGGTGGCTTCTAGTACTCTTTCTAAGCCCTTACGGTGATTTATTTGCGTGCGCCTTGCTTGCTCGATTTCCATTATATCGCGATAAGAGCGAAGGGCTGAGTAGACGCTGGTCATCAGCTTACGGGAATCGAGTTCAGCTTTTGCTTTGTAATCATTAATATCGTAATTGACGATAACGTCTTCTTCAGGTGCTTGCCCTGGCTGGCCTGTACGTAAGATCAATCGAGTGGTTTTATTCAGTAATTCTTCACGGATCCACTTTACTAGTTCTAACCCTGCATGGTCACTTTCCATGACAACATCAATAAAGGCAATGGCGATGTCATGTTCTTGATTGAGTAATTCTTTTGCTTGTTCGGCACTATAAGCATTGATAAAGGTGAGGGCACGGCCATCAAGTTTAAAGCGGGAGAGGGCAAGCTTAGTGACGGTATGAACATCAGGTTCATCATCGACCACTAATACCTTCCAAGGAATACCAGACTCTGTTGTCTCGGTAGACTTTTTACCGGAAAAAAGAGGGTTTTTCTTTGCAAGATCAATCAGCATCCGATACCTCATTCAAGTAAAAATAATGATCACATAATCAGTGTAGTAGACACATTTCAAAGCGGTGCAAAATCTTGCATAAAATAGCGAGATGAGTGGCAATCCTTAAATTACGTTGTTGATAACTATTCTCATCTGTGTATTCTATTACTATCAAATAATGATAGGGAGGGAAAGGGCATGACTAATCGAATTAACTTATCAATTTCAGCGCATAAATTGGCACAGCTGATACATGATGGACACATCTGCGCATCTGACTTCACGTGCTTAGATAGCCAATCGAAACAGCAAGTGTGGCAGCTATGCTTGATCTGTTGCAAAAAGCGTATTACTTGTCAGCAATGTTCATTTTCAAGTTGCGCTAAAAATCTGACATATCTTGATGCCGATAAATAACATTATCGGCATTTGCGTTTAAGTATTATCATACAAGAAACTCTTATAATTCAGATGTAATATGCAACTTCCTCCAGTAATCCCGTTATTTGACTCATTTGAATTCATACAAGTTGGCAATAGTATTGTTAACCAATATATCACCCAAATTAGCATGAAAAAGGTGGTTGATGCGGGCTTAGTCATCGAGCATGCCAGTGATTGGCTATTTGAGCAAAAGCATAACGAAAACAACTATAAAGCTTATCGCAGTGAACTCACTACGTTTCTGCATTGGTGTTTTGATGTAGTTTCAATGTCTCCCATTCAAGTTACGCGCAAAGACATGAGCCGTTACGTTGATTATTGCCAAGCACCGCCGATTGCACTGATCGGTTATTTTAATGTGCCACAGTTTAAGTACGATAAACTGCATGATGAACGGGTTCCAAACTCGCAATGGCGACCATTTGTCGGCAAAAAACAACTCGGGCAAATCCAGCCTTATGTGTTAAGCGATAATGCGTTAAAAACAAAAATGGCCATTTTGTCTTCGTTTTATTCGTACCTGACAAGTGAAGAATATTGTGAGCGGAATCCTGCACAAATCTGGCTTAATCACAGTCGATTTGCAGCAAACAGGCAATATCAGCGTCAAAGTCATGAAGATGAAAATAGTCTCGCATTCACTGAATTACAGTGGTCATATATTATGGCGACCGTTACTGGACTAGCAGAAGAATTTCCTGAGTTACATCAAAGAAGTTTATTCCTCATTACATTGATTTATTGCTGTTATTTACGCATTTCAGATGTGTCTGCACGTGCGGGTTATTCGCCGGTGATGAACCAGTTTAAACGTAATCAGCAAACGGGCATCTGGAGTTTTCATATTCCGTTGAGTAAAGGTGGTAAAAGACGCAGTGTTGCGATTTCAAAAGCTTTGCTCGATGCATTAGTCAAATATCGTCAGTTTTTAGGATTAACGGATTATCCAGGACCAGACGAAAATCATCCTTTGTTTGTACGGCATAAAGCTGCTGGACGCGGCCGAGATGTTGGTATCCTCAATGCCAATCTAGGCATTCGTCATGTTCGCGACGAAATTCAAAAAATAATTAATCTGGCTGCAGAACGTATAGAAATCGATGGCTTTACACAAGATGCGGCGCAGATGCGCAAACTTACTGCCCACAATATTCGTCACACTGGCATTACGCACGATATCAACATCAACCGCAGACCGTTATCCCATGTACAAGCCGATGCTGGCCACGAAAGTATCGACACTACATCGCAATATTTGCACACAAGCCAAATTGAACGTCATGAAAGTGCATTCAACAAACCAATCGACCATTTGAAAGGCATAGAGTGATTAGATACAAAGATGCGCACAATGTGATCTCACGTTATGTAAAACTGCTTTTTTTTGTAGCATCCGGACATAAAAAAACAGCCCTGAAAGGGCTGAGTTTTGCATAACTTGGATTGTGCGAAGTACTATTCTGCTCCAAACACTATACTGATGCATCAACAATGCAATATCTATCAATAGGTTATATGTGGTGGTATGATT
>NZ_JAKKRK010000064.1:0-23434 GCF_025654545.1 Shewanella sp. SM20
GTGTGCCACCCTGGCGTTCTAGTTTTAACTGTCTCACCCATTTATCCATAGTGGACTTACCTACGTTCATCGCCTTTGCAGCTTCGATGATGCTATGGTTTTTATCGAGGACTAATTGGGCTGCTTCAAGTTTGAATTCAGCACTAAATGTTTTTCTGGTTGTCGATCTCATGTGTTCACCTAAAGTCATCTACGAGGTAATAATATCACCTCTATTTAGGTGGCCAAAATTAGTGTGCCACTACAAAGGTGCGGTAATCGATTTTTTCGACAAAGCCTAAATCGGCACGAAAATCGGGATCAACGGCGTTGTATTCACTGTAAGCAAACCAATTTCGTTCTTCGTGCTTAAAGGTTAACTGATATAAATTGCCGCCAAAGCGGCTATCAGATTGGCTACGTAATACTTGTTCGTTGAGTTGGCAGTGACCGAGTTCGCAATCAAGCTGAGATTGGCCACAGGGCAACCCATTACTAGGGGCCTTTTCAGTGTCAGTACAAAATTGACGATAGACTCCAGTGGGGTACTGAGTATCCGATTGGGCCACTTGCGCAGTGAAACTGTCCTGTGGTGTTGGTTGATATTTCGCATCCAGACTAATGACATAGTTGTGGTAATCGGGTTGGCTGTTGATCCCATTATGGGGGGCATTTGCTGCACCATTGTGAGTGTTGTCACTGCTTGTTTTCGCGGTAAGTAATCCGCCGATGGAGAAGGTTTTGCTCATGTCGAAACGATAACGTCCCGCAAGGTTCAAACTTTCTTGATCAAGCGAGGCAACCTCTGAGCTTAAATTTCCCGGCACTAAAAACGTGGTTTGGCTATCGTTACTTGCTAGCAGAGCTAAAGTGTGATCATCGCTCTTACTTGTCAGTTTGATACCATAGTCAGGTGCAACAATATTGCGGGTGTGCAGCAGATTTACCTGTGTGTCGAAATAGTCTTTATTATCCAAAAAAAACGGCCGTTTCTCATCATAGAACAAGGAGAAAGTGCTGTTCACATCGAGCTGGCCAGCATCGGATTCCACTTGGGAAAAATCGGGATTAATGGTGGCATTGAGTAAGGTGCTGGAATTAATGCCCCAGCGCAAGTCTACACCTGGCTCGAGATTGTTATCAGCTTCCCAGCCATCCGCCTGTTTATGTTCGTTACGGTTGGCGATAAAAGTCGGGGTGATTTGTACATCCTGTCCTTGTTCTGCCCCCGCCAAGCCAGAAGCCACACCTAACTGACAAAGTTGACAACTCGTATTACGGTCAATCTTATGGGTCGATAGGCGATGTTTTTCATTGCGTGGATAATAACGAATTAACTCAAAGCCCCATTCTTGCAGGCTTTTCTTGTCGTCAAAGTTAAACAGTCTCAGTGGTAACTCGACTTCGACCTGATAGCCATCGGCGGTGATCTTGCCTGCGGATTTCCAAATACCATCCCATGCTTCGCTTTCTTCACCCGTTAATTCGTTTTCAATTGAGTCTAATTGCACGCCAAGGGGATTAATAAAAAATTGGTATGCTAAACGGGCATTATTAAAAGTATCGAGTTTAATTCCGACTAAATCATCACTCCACAGCTTGTCTCTGTCCTTAAGTGTTGCTCGAATGAGTTTGGGATTAATGTCTTTGGCAATAAATGCCACAAAAAGACTGGTTTTAGTCGCATAGACTCGCGCCTCGGTTTTCACTAATGCGGCAATATTTTCCCCTGGTTGGGTTTCATATTTGAGCTCTGTGACTGCGGCTTGTTGCCAAATGGCATCGTCCAACTCACCGTCAATATTGGCAGCACTGTTAAGTGTTGGAATGGCTAACTGAAATTGGCTGGCATAGCCAGCAAGGCAAGTTACAGGTAGAAAAGTAAGACTAGATAAGATGATGGCTAAGATTGATTTCAACAAAAAAGACTCAAATAACACATTCGTGGCGCGCATTTTGCCAGAAAACGTGAAGTTAACAATAGCGAGTAATTGTTACAAGGTTTGCGTTGATTTTAACGAGGCGAAACATGATTGGATTATTGGGGCTAAAAAAATTGGGGAGCAGTGCTGAGCCATGACTCAGCACTGCTGCTGTTACTACTCGGGTGCGATGGCATGGTTGCGATACGCTTCACGATACTTATCGACCCACATGGCCGTTGCGCCACAAATCGCCACTGGCATGACGATAAAGTTGACTATGGGGATCATCGAAAATAGCGTCACAGTGGCGCCAAAGCTAAAACTAGTGCCACGGGTTTGATTCAAGGCAAAGCGCATATCTTTAAAACTGACCTTGTGGTTATCGAAGGGATAATCGCAGTACTGAATCGCCATCATCCAAGCGCTGAACAGAAACCATAAAATCGGCGCCAGCGTCTGGCCTACCATAGGCACTAAAAACAATAACAAAAATACCAGTGCGCGGGGCAGATAGTATTTGAGTTTGATCCACTCACGCCCAAGGATACGCGGTAAGTCTTTGATTAAATCAATACCAGAACCGGTATTCAGCTGCTTACCAGTTAATAGCTGCTCGACTTTTTCAGCCAACAGACCATTAAAGGGGGCAGCGAGCCAGTTCATGACGGAGCTAAATACAAAAGCAAGCATCACCAGCATAGTGGTGACGGCGAGTGGCCAAAGCAAAAAGTTTAACCAGCTTAAGTACTCAGGGAGCTGGGCATTCATCCAAGTGAATAGCGTATCTAGCTGGCCTATGGCTACATAAATGACGCCAGCAAACAGCAGAAGGTTAATCATTAACGGAATAAATACAAAAGTGCGCAGGCCTTTACGTGTGATTAAACCAAAGCCATCGAGAAAATAATTAACGCCACTTTTGGCTGGGAAGGGCAAGGTTTTTTTCGGTGTCATATCGTTTTTCCAAAAAGTTAAGCGACAGCTATATGCGATTGTGATCAACTCATGGACAGATGACAAGCTAAAAGCCGCATGAATTCAATAAAAAGCGTTACAAAATGCTGCCTGCTTTGTTAAAGTTGGCCGATAAATGCATTTACACCGCTTGGCTTATTTTCGGGCCAGACTTCAGAGACGCGCTAACTGGCACCATGAGATTAAAACAGATAAAACTTGCCGGCTTTAAGTCGTTTGTCGATCCCACAAAAATTCCTTTTTTACAGGCATTAACCGCCATTATTGGCCCAAATGGCTGCGGCAAATCGAACGTGATCGATGCCGTGCGATGGGTGCTCGGTGAAAGCTCGGCGAAGCACCTACGCGGTGATTCTATGGCTGATGTGATATTTAACGGTTCAAGCGCGCGAAAACCTGTGTCTGTGGCGGGGGTTGAACTTATTTTTGAAAACAAAGAGGGTCGCCTCGCTGGTCAGTATGCCAGTTATGAAGAAATCGCCGTTAAGCGTCAAGTGAGCCGCGACGGTGAGTCTTGGTATTTTCTCAATGGTCAAAAGTGTCGTCGTAAAGACATTACCGACTTGTTTATGGGCACAGGTCTTGGCCCGCGCAGTTATGCCATTATCGAGCAAGGCACTATTTCCCGCCTGATTGAATCTAAACCCCAAGACTTGCGCACCTTTATTGAGGAAGCCGCCGGGATTTCCCGCTATAAAGAGCGTCGGCGCGAAACTGAAAACCGTATTCGCCATACCCGCGAAAACCTCGAGCGTTTGGGCGATATTCGCAGTGAACTCGGTAAGCAGTTAGATAAACTCGCGCAGCAGGCTAAAGCCGCTAAACAATATCGTGAGCTTAAACAGGCCGAGCGTAAGACCCATGCTGAACTCCTTGTGATGCGCTATCAAGAGTTGCAAGCTCAGATGGCGAGTCTATCTGAGCAGATAAGTGCTATTGAAGTACAGCAAGCGGCGGCGCAGTCACTCGCGCAAACAGATGAATTACAAACCACTGAACTGCAAGTGCAACTCGCGCAATTGGCGGAGCAAGAGCAGCGAGCCGTTGAAGCCTATTATCTGACCGGTACTGAAATCGCTAAGTTAGAGCAACAGCTACAGAATCAAAAGCAGCGCGACGCCCAGCTCGAAACCCAGTTGGCGCAAGTCAAAGAGCAGATCCAACAAAATACCGACAAGCTTAACGGCTATAAAGCGAGTCTTAGCGCGTTAGAGCTTGAGCTTGCCAAACTTGGGCCACAGCATGATGAGCAACAAGAGATCATGGATGAGCTGCAATCCCAATGGGAAATGAGTATTGAACGCAGTCAGCAGCAGGCCGAAGTGGCGCGCCAACAGGCAGCGGATGTTTCTCAGCATAAGTTGCAGCTTGAACTGCGTCGCAGCCAGTTAGCGCATCAGCAGCAATTACTGCAACACAAACAGCAGCAAAGTCGTGAGCAGCAGGCGCAACTTTCGGCGTTAATGGACGGTGATCTCGCATCGAGTATTACACCATTGCAGCAAGATATTGAGTCTTTGGATGATGCGCTCACACTGCAAAATGAAATTAATCATCAGCAAGAACAAAGTGTAAGTGCAAGTACGCAAGCCTTAGATGAAGCCCGCCATAGCGCTGAGCAAATTCAGCAGCAATTAACCGCGACTAAAGCGCGCCATGAGCTGGTTGAACAGTGGTTGACTAAGCAAGAACAGCAGAGTGATAAACCGCAGTTATGGCAGAGTTTAACCGTTGAAAATGGTTGGGAAACTGCGGCCGAACTCGCCCTAAATGGCTTGTTGACCTTGCCCGTTGGCGTCACTGAAACTGAAATGGGGTTTCAAGCATTAGCGTCACAATCAAGCCAAAGTGAATTTTTACAGGCTAAGGTGAATCTCGCCCCTTGGTTAGCGGGGCTGAAGTGGGCAAAGGATATCCATGCAGCTAAAGAACTGCTGCCACAGCTAACATCCGATGAACGGATTGTCACTGCCGACGGTTATCTACTGGGGCAAGGTTTTTTAATCACTAAAACAGAGGGCGCCCAGTCACTGGTGCAACTCAGTAAAGAGCAAGCTCAGTTAGCGCAAAATATCCTCGATTTGCAACAATCCCTGCAGATTCGGCAAGACAAGATGACAGATCTTGCGGCTATTTTGCAGCAACAAAGACTGCAACTGACCGATGGCGCGCAAAAATTACATCAATTGCAGTTAGACAAAGCGACTAAGTCGATGCAGCTTAGTGGTTTAATCGAGCAAGTGAAGGCGCGTGTCGAACAGCAAAGTAAACTCGATGCGGCTTTAAGTGCGAGTTTGATTGATATTGAACGCTTAAGCGAGCAATGCGAATTATTAGCAGAACAAGAAATGGAGCTCGATGAGACGCTGCAGGCTAGTGAAGATATTCAGCGGCAACTCATCCAAGACACACAGGCCGATAGTGCGCGCCATCAAGCATTAAAAGGGCGTATTACTGAGGTTGAACGTCAATTATCAGCCACTGCGACGGGTTTGCAAGCCGTGACTATGCGCATGGCCGTGAGCACGGAGCAAATTGAATTACAGCAAGTGCGTGTCAATGAACTCATCCACTCCCGCGAGTCTGTGTTAACAGAACTTGCCAAAGTTGCCCAATTGAGTGGGGTGCAAAATAGTGTGCAACTGACTGAGCAGTTAACGCAGTTACTAAAGCAACAACATGAGCAACAACAGGGCTTAAAAGAGGTTCGTCAGCAGCAAAGTGTGCTCACAGACACATTAAACCGTATAGGAATAAAGCAAAAACAAGAGCTTGGTAAGCTTGAGGACTTGACTCAAAGCCTGAGCACGTTAAAGTTACGTCGTGAAGGAATAAAAGGCCAAGCGAATAGTCAGCTGGAAGCCTTACAGGAACAGCAAATCATTCTGTCTGAAATCCTTGGAAACTTGCCCGCAGAGGGGATGCCAGACAAGTGGCAGAGTGATTTAGATCAAATACGGCAGAAAATTGTTCGTTTAGGTGCCATTAACCTTGCGGCGATCGAAGAATTTGAACAGCAAAGTGAGCGAAAATCTTATCTTGATCATCAAGATGACGATTTAAATAAAGGGCTTGCAACCTTAGAGGAAGCGATCCGTAAAATAGATAAGGAAACCCGAAGCCGCTTTAAGACGACATTTGATTCAGTCAACGAAGATCTCGGACGCTTATTTCCGAAAGTGTTTGGTGGCGGCCGAGCTTATTTAGCGTTAACTGACGACGATTTGCTAGAAACGGGCGTGACTATCATGGCCCAACCACCGGGGAAGAAGAACAGCACAATCCATCTTCTTTCGGGTGGTGAAAAAGCCTTAACCGCTTTATCATTGGTATTCGCCATTTTTAGGCTGAATCCTGCTCCCTTCTGTATGTTAGATGAAGTGGATGCGCCATTAGACGATGCCAACGTAGAACGTTTCTGTCGATTGCTAAAAGAAATGTCACAGAGCGTACAGTTTATTTATATCAGCCATAACAAAATAACCATGGAAATGGCGGATCAACTTATTGGCGTGACTATGCACGAGCCAGGTGTGTCTCGTATAGTTGCGGTAGACATAGAGCAAGCGGTGGCGATGGCTGACGCTGGATAACTAGAAGAAAGACAGGGTAACCAATGGAAGATTTGCAACTAGTATTGTTCGTTTTAGGCGCCATAGCCATAGTTGCTGTGCTGGTGCATGGATTTTGGTCTATCAGAAGACAACAGCCTAAATCATTGAAAGATAGCCCAATGAGCAACTTTTATAAGAAACAGGCTGAGAAAGGTGAGACGAGTCCGAAGCGGATCGATTCAGAAGGGTTTGATGCCGATGGTATTGGCGCCGTACGCGTGCGCAAAGCCGGTGAACTTGCACCTAACAACGAAACTCCTGCGGCCAACCCTTATTTGAAGCAGGAAGTAAAGCTAGAACCTAAGCCTGAATTTAAACCACAAGAGTTTAAATCAACAGAATTTAAACCAGAGTTGAAAGTTGGCCCTAAACACGAGCCAGTGACAGCTCAGCCTGATTTTAGCTTGCAGCCACCCGTGGCAAAAGAGCAACACCGTGGCCCGAAAGTCTCGCGTCAAGAGCCCGTCTTGAACACTCAAGCGAGCACGCAAACTCCGCCAATGGGTCAATCCCATGCGGCTATCGTCGCGCAAAAAGCGGCTGAGCAGGAACATGCGTTACGTAGTGCAGCTCCGCAGCAAACGGCCTTGTTTGACGAAAATGAATATAAAGAAGATAGCTATCAAGAAGAGGTTGCCGAACAAGCCGCTGAAGATGAGTTAGGTGAACCACGCGACGTACTGGTATTACACGTGGTCGCTAAAGAGGGCCTACAGCTTAACGGCGCCGAATTGCTGCCTTGTTTCTTAACCTTGAATTTTAAATATGGCGATATGAATATTTTCCATCGCCATGTGGATAATGCTGGCAATGGTAAAGTATTGTTCTCGATAGCGAATATGCTAAAGCCTGGTGTGTTTGATCCGGATAATATGGAGCAGTTCAGTACCCAAGGTGTGGTGTTTTTCATGACTTTGCCTTGTTACGGTGACGCCCTAATGAACTTTTCAATTATGCTTAACTCGGCGCGCCAACTTGCGGATGATATCGATGCGGTCGTGCTTGACGGACAACGCCAACCTTGGGGTGAGTTCACTAAGCAAGATTATTTACACCGCATTCGCGCTAACGCTTAAGCCGACACCGCAACTTGGCGGTTAATAGATTGATGAGGCCGCTATTGCGGCCTCATTTTTTGTGATCTAAAGAATTCTGGATAAAGAATATGCAAGACATTCAAATCGATACACTTCTGTCTAAAGACGTCACCCCAGAAAACGCATCGCAGGTGATGCAGGCGCTCAGCCAATCGCTGAACGAGCACAACATTCGTTACTATGTGGACGATGCTCCGAGCATTACCGATTCTGAGTACGACAGGTTGATGCAGCGTTTACTCAAGTTAGAAGCCTTGTATCCCCATTTGATTGTCGCTGATTCACCGACTCAAAGGGTGGGCGGATTAGCGCTCGCCAAATTTGATCAAATCACGCACCTTAAGCCTATGTTGAGTTTAGATAACGCCTTCGATGAGGCGGATTTCAGTGCTTTCCATAAGCGTGTCACCGATAAAGTGGGTGAGGTGAGCTTTTGTTGTGAGCCTAAACTCGATGGCCTTGCCGTGAGTATCTTGTATCGGCATGGTGTGCTCGAGCGTGCGGCGACGCGCGGCGATGGTTCAGTGGGTGAAGACATCACTGAAAATGTTAAAACCATTAAATCGATCCCGCTTAAATTACGTGGTCATGATTTTCCCGAGCTCGTTGAAGTGCGCGGCGAGGCTTTTATGCCAAAAGCCGCTTTTGAAGCTTTGAATGACAGGGCGCGCGCCAAAGATGAAAAACTCTTCGTGAATCCGCGTAACGCAGCAGCCGGTAGCTTGCGACAACTTGACAGTAAAATTACTGCTGCCCGTTCATTGGCTTTTTATGCCTATGCGCTCGGTGTGGTGGAGCCGGATTCCCATCCGTTAGCTAAAACCCATTTCGAACAGTTGCAACAGCTTAAATCGTGGGGTTTACCCGTAAGTAGCGAAATTAAAGTCTGCGCTGAACTAAGCCAAGTCTATGACTACTACAAAGATATTCTCAGCCGTCGCGGTGATTTAGCCTTTGAAATCGATGGCGTAGTGATGAAAGTTAACGACATTGCCCAGCAGCAACGTTTAGGCTTTGTGGCTAAATCACCCCGCTGGGCGATTGCTTATAAGTTCCCCGCACAGGAAGAAATGACCCAACTTGAAGGCGTTGATTTTCAAGTGGGCCGCACAGGTGCTGTCACGCCAGTGGCACGCTTAAAGCCAGTGTTTGTTGGTGGCGTCACTGTATCAAATGCGACGCTGCACAATGCCGATGAAATTGCCCGCTTAGGCATTAAGGTCGGTGACACTGTGATCATCCGCCGCGCTGGCGATGTGATCCCACAAATTGTTGCCATAGTGCCCGAAAGACGCCCTGAAACGGCGACAGACATTGTATTTCCGCATAATTGCCCTGTGTGTGGCAGTTTAGTCGAGCGCCTAGAAGGTGAGGCTGTGGCTCGCTGTAGCGGTGGTTTATTCTGCGAAGCGCAGCGTAAAGAAGCGATTAAGCATTTTGCATCCCGCAAGGCTTTAGATATCGATGGTATGGGCGACAAAGTCGTTGAGCAATTGATTGATAAAGAGTTAGTTCAAAGTCCTGCGGATCTGTTTAAGCTCACCGCTTCCATGATGACTATGCTTGACCGCATGGGGATGAAGTCGGCAACCAATTTAGCTGCCGCGATTGAAGCAGCCAAAACCACCACTCTCGCGCGTTTCTTATATGGCTTAGGTATTCGCGAAGTGGGCGAGGCGACGGCAGCAAACCTGGCGGCGCACTTTGCCAGTCTAGATGCGCTGCGGGAGGCAACTGTGGAGCAGTTAACTGAAGTAGAAGATGTTGGTGCTGTCGTTGCCCAGCATGTGGCCCATTTTTTTGCCCAGCCCCATAACCTTGAAGTTATTGATGCTTTAGTTGCTGCTGGTGTTCATTGGCCCGCCATTCAAGCACCTAGTGCAGATGCTCAGCCGCTTAAAGGCCAAACTTGGGTATTGACTGGCACCTTAAATCAGCTCAATCGCAATGATGCTAAAGCTCAGTTGCAGGCGCTGGGGGCGAAAGTGGCAGGCAGTGTCTCCAAAAATACCGATTGTTTAGTGGCAGGTGAGGCGGCAGGTTCAAAACTGGCTAAAGCGCAGGAGCTTGGTGTTAAAGTGATGGATGAAGACGAGCTGTTAGCACTTCTCGCCGCGAACGCTTGATTGGCGTCAGTTGAGAGAGGGCGTTGGCTTGATGTTGATTCAATGCTGGCTGTAGCGGCTGCAGCCTTGTATCGAGGAGTGAATACCGCCGAATAGCCGATATTAAATAGTGCCTGGCCCAAGGCGCTATTTTTTTGTCTGAAAATAATCAAGGTGCGGAAAGATTATCTGCTTTGGCTATTGAATTAACTGCGATTGGCACCATCTCCTTGATATGCTGTTTTAGATTTTGCTGATTGGAAACCTATTTGAATTTTAGTCACATCACTTGGCTCGATGATAAAGGCCACATTAAACCGCCCATCTTTTTATATGCGCTTTTGGCTTATCTCGCGCGTGGTTGGTGTATTTTTATCGCCTCGCTGACTCAGATGGGTGATCGTTCTGAGTTAGTGCGGATTTTTTACCCTGAAAAGTCAGATTTTTTGCTAGCACTCGGTGCGGGACTTGGCGCGGTTTTGATTTATCTTGTGGTGATAGCTGAACGTCGACGTTCGCCCCAATGGTTAAGACCGATTTTTGTGCATTTAAAATGGGGGTTGTGGTTGCTGTTGATTATTGATGGCGTTTTGTTGGGTCAGCGATTGTTCCATGGCCAATTTCTGTTTCATTGGAGTCTTGCTTTAGATGCTTTAATGTTGTTTTGGTCGAGTATTTATCTTATTAAATCGAAGCGACTCAGTTATTACCTCCGTGATTGGCCAAAAGAAGAAGCTAAAGAACTTCAGCCTTAGTTTTTATCGTATTGTTATATAATAACTTTATTTAGATCTGAGCGGTGGGGCACATGACGATGTGTTCTATCCCTCAGTTTGATAAGGATTTTTACCTTATTTCGCCATTGAATTCTTTGAATCATCTATAGTTATATGTACTTAGCTTAAATGTGCCCTGTTGGATACGCAGATGAGGCCATCTGTTTATACCCACATTACATTTGAAAGGAGTCATATTGCGTGGCAAAAGTACCTCAAAAAAAGTTGTTACTGTCAGAAATTCAACTTGGCATGAGAGTCAAGTTGCCTTTGTCATGGACGAACCACCCTTTTTTATTTAACCGTGTTGATATTAGCAGTGCCGCTCAAATCGAAATGATCCGTGGCTTAGGTGTTCCCTATGTTTTTTTGTTATCTGAATTGAATCGCGGATCGGAGACAGTTAGGGAAGATAAGGATGTTGAATATGAAATTGAAGTTCCACCTGAGCGAGATCTTAAGGCCGATACCCGTAAGGCGATACGTTTAAGCCAAAAACGTTTCCTTGAGAACGTAAATAACTGCAGAAATGTATTTGGCAAGATAGCCAGTGATCCCGAAGGTGCCTATCGATTGTCGGCGTCATTGGTAGAAGACTTGCTCAGCCATCTACAGGAAGTTGAAAAACCTTTCCTCACTTTGGTTGGAATGGATGATAACGATGTCAGTGTGACCCAGCACGGCGTCTCCGTGGCAGTATTAGCAATGATGATGGGCCATGCACTGGATTTAAGTCCAAGGGAACTGCGTGATATTGCTCTTGGTAGTTTGTTACATGATATTGGTAAACTTAAGGTACCTGATGTTATTCGCCGTAAGCGTGGAGCCTTAACGCCTCATGAGTCAAATTATCTGCAAATGCACCCTAATTTCGCCTATGACATGCTCAATCGTTCCGGATTATTCCCAAAAGAAGTACTCCACATTGTGCTACACCACCATGAGTTTATTGACGGTTCAGGTTTCCCTGATGGGTTAACTGACCATAAAATTCCTATCATTACGCAGATCGTAAGTTTGGCAAATGACTACGATCAACAGCTCAGTGGTCAACAAATATCCTCCCCTCAAGTCGCTTTAGGTTATTTGTTTAAGAATCGGGCCACTAAACATGCCGAATCTTTAATCGCTATTTTGGTTAAAATTCTCGGTATTTATCCACCAGGAACCATAGTGAAACTCTCCGATGGCTGTATCGCAAAAGTCATGATGACGACTAAAGATGTGAGTCAACCCCAAGTGTGGGCCTGCAAAGAGGATGGCAGTGAACCATCGCTGCGTTTTTTAAGTAATGAAGGCGTGACAGTACAAAAAGCCATCAAGGCGGAAGAGTTGTCCGAGGGGGCTATTCGTACATTACAAGTCGATAAAGGGATTAGTTTTTATTTTAGTTCGCTACAAACTTGAATCTTATACGCTAAGTTCCGTATTCTATCCGCTGATGTGATTCCCTTAGGGCTAATATGGCGAATGTAAAAGCAGAAAACAGCGCAGTAAAATCCAGTGTTGCTTTGGTCGGTTGTGGTTGGTTTGGTTTTGCTTTGGCAAAGCAACTTGTCCATGAGGGCTATCGAGTCACTGGCTGTAAGCGGAGTGCCGAAGAATTATCGGTATTAACTGAAGTCGGGATTGAAGCCTATCCGCTGCAATTGGGCCACGAAGCATCCTCTGCCCCCGATGCTCAGGCGTTAAGCGGTTTATTTCAGACCGATTATTTAGTGGTCAATATTCCTCCCCGATTAAAGCGTGGTAATGCAGCTTATCTTGAAGAATTACAACAACTCATCGTATTAACTCAAGGCTGGCAATATCAGCGGCTTGTGTTTATCAGCACTACGGGCGTATATCCGACCCAAGATAAATTGATGACAGAAGCCGATGCGATGGCAGAATCAAGTGATAGCCAAGTGCTGTTAGATGCTGAAGCTTTATTTCAAGCATTGCCCCATACCTGTATCGTTCGTTTTGCTGGACTCGTTGGTCCTAAACGTCATCCTGGGCGTTTTCTTGCTGGAAAAACCGATGTGAGTGGGGCGAATGTCGCAGTAAATTTAGTCCATCTTAGCGACTGTGTGCGCGCCGTTAGCGCCATTCTCGCGGCAACTCATTCTGGATTATCAGTGGCACCGATTTATAATCTTTGCGCACCTTCACATCCGACTAAAGCTGAGTTTTATCAAACTGCTGCCGAATCTCTAGGTTTAGTCGCGCCAGAATTTAATCAACAATCTATGCCGAGTAAAGTCATCCAAGCTGACGCGATTGTCACAGATTTAGGCTTTCGATATCAGTATGTTTCGCCGCTGGATATGCTAGCGGCATGTTGAGAAAGGTTCATTACTGTAAAAGGTAAAAGTCGAACTTTTAGGTTATCTTTGGGTTCCAAATTTGCTTGAGCAAATGTGTAATCCTTATTTAAGCAAATGACGAATAAAAAGAGACAATATAATGAGCGTATTTAATCGAGTTCGACCTATAGCAGTATTTGCGTGCGGATTAATGCTGAGTGCCAGTTTTGCCCTGCAGGCTGCAAGTTTCGAAGAAGGCAAGGATTATGTCACTGTGGCGGGCATTACCGAAACGCAAAAGCCAGTGCTGCGGGAGTTTTTTTCTTATAACTGTACACATTGTTATAAGCAAGAACCGCTCATTGAGTCGACAGTAAAGCTGCTTGGTAAAGATGTGGCCTTTGAGCGTACCCCCGTTGGTGCAGGTCGTCCTGCTTGGGAATTGAGCCAGTTTGCCTATTATATGGCGCAAAAATTAAAGATGACTAAGCAAACCCATGGTGCCATTTTTAAGCAAATTCATGAGAAAGGTGAGCAATTTACCACCCTTGAGCAAGTAAAAGCCTTTTTCCTTGCCCAAGGCGCTAAGGCAGATGATGTCGATGCCGCGATGAATTCCGTCGATGCTAAATTCACCCTAATGAATTATGACTCTCAAGCTGAGCTTGCTGGGATCAAGGGGGTACCGTCATTACTGGTTAATGGCCGTTATATGCTGACCTCAACCGCACATACCGCAGAAGAATTGGCGGCGTTAGTGAAGTTTTTAGCTGCGAAGTAACGGCATTTTATAGACGGACGGCATGTGATTTATCATGCGATGAAAGTAGCTTTTTGCGAGTAACCTTTAGTCACGTTTCCTCAAAGTAGATTGAGTAACCCAGCATAGGCTGGGTTATTTTTTGTTGTTAACCTGCAAGGTGGCTATGAGTCAAACCCTAACATTTTGACGAAATGACATGATGAAATAAAACGGTAAGCAATTGGGCTGACCTAGGTTTGATGAGAGATTTAACGTCTCTAATTAATTGAGGAACTCATGATTAAAATTCTCAATAATCTAGGCTAAAAATCTCAATTATCTGATTTTTAGCCAGTCTAGAGCCGTATTAAAGGTCATTTAAATTTCTAATTTCCCTAGTTCAGACAATAAGTTATTTCTATTTATTGGATGAAAATCCTCTTTCTCCATTCACATCCCACTCATTCATGTTCGACATTGGTCTAACCTGTTAAAAAAGTTAAAACCGCATCAAAATGTAATATCATTGTTAACTCTTTGAATTTCTTTCTATTCGCTATTTACAGACAGTGTTTTGAATCACGGGTTAGACGAAAGTCGTGATTGTGCTCACACCAGCTGTTGCTAGATTAAACATGACTTAAAATTAAAACAGCACAGGGGAGTCACTATGGGTTTTGAAAACAACGACAAGGCAAAGGGTTATTGGCGCGAGAATATTCGTCTCGTACTGAGCTTATTAGCCATTTGGGCGGCAGTTTCTTTTGGATGCGGCATTTTATTGGTTGATGTACTCAATGAAGTCCATTTCATGGGATTCAAATTAGGTTTCTGGTTTGCACAACAGGGATCTATGTATGTATTCGTTGCGCTTATCTTTGTCTACGCGGCAAAAGCCAACGCCTTAGATAAAAAATATAACGTACAAGAAGACTAAGGAGCTTTGAGATGGATGTTCAAACACTCACATATATTATCGTAGGGCTCTCATTTGCGCTCTACATTGGGATTGCAATCTGGACCCGTGCGGGTTCAACCAAAGAGTTCTATGTTGCTGGTGGCGGTGTTCACCCCGTGGTGAACGGTATGGCAACGGCGGCAGATTGGATGTCAGCGGCGTCATTTATTTCGTTAGCGGGTATTGTGTCTTTCGTCGGTTACGATGGTAGCGTGTACTTGATGGGCTGGACGGGCGGTTACGTATTGCTTGCCCTTTGTATGGCACCGTATTTACGTAAATTTGGTAAGTTTACTGTGCCAGATTTCGTCGGTGAGCGTTATTACTCACAGGCGGCACGTACAGTCGCGGTTATCTGTGCTATCTTTATTTGCTTTACGTATATTGCAGGGCAAATGCGTGGCGTGGGTGTTGTGTTCTCGCGTTTCCTTGAAGTGGATGTGGATACTGGCGTATATATCGGTATGGCGGTCGTGTTCTTCTACGCGGTACTCGGTGGTATGAAAGGGATTACCTACACTCAGGTTGCCCAATACTGCGTACTGATTTTCGCCTTTATGGTTCCGGCTATTTTCCTTTCAGTGATGATGACAGGCCACTTAGTTCCGCAAATTGGTTTTGGTGCTGAGTTACTGGATGCCGCTGGCAATAATAGCGGTGTGTATTTGTTAGAAAAACTCAATAACGTTTCGGTTGAGCTCGGCTTTGCACCTTACACCGACGGTTCTAAGAGCATGATAGATGTGTTCTGTATTACGGGTGCCTTGATGGTGGGGACTGCGGGTTTACCCCATGTTATCGTGCGTTTCTTCACTGTACCTAAGGTGAAAGATGCACGTATCACTGCAGGATGGTCGCTTGTTTTTATTGCGATTATGTACACCACAGTGCCTGCATTAGCAGCGTTCTCCCGCGTGAACATGATTGAAACTATTAACGGTCCCGATTCTAAAGGTGTGGCTTATGAGTCTGCACCAGATTGGATTAAGAACTGGGAAAAAACCGGTTTGATTAAGTGGGATGACAAAAATGGCGACGGTAAAATTTACTATTCGTCAGGTAAGATTGAAGATCCCGCTAGCAAAAATGAAATGAAGATTGATAACGACATCATTGTACTCGCTACGCCAGAAATCGCTAATTTACCAGCTTGGGTTATCGCCCTCGTGGCGGCGGGTGGTTTAGCAGCTGCGTTATCAACATCTGCAGGCTTGCTATTGGTGATTTCAACGTCGGTTTCACACGACCTATTGAAAAAGAATTTAATGCCTAACCTTTCCGATAAAAAAGAGCTGCTATATGCTCGCTTGGCGGCAGGTATTGGCATTGTGATTGCGGGTTACTTTGGGGTGAACCCTCCTGGTTTCGTGGCGGCAGTGGTGGCATTCGCCTTCGGATTAGCGGCTTCCTCACTGTTCCCTGCCATTGTTATGGGTATTTTCTCTAAGACAATGAATAAAGAAGGTGCGATTGCCGGTATGTTAACGGGTCTACTGTTTACTGCTGGTTATATCATCTACTTCAAGTTTGTTGATCCAACGGCTAACATAGCTGCTAACTGGTTCCTGGGTATTTCACCAGAAGGTATTGGTATGGTAGGCATGTTAGTGAACTTCGGTGTAGCAGCGATAGTGAGTCGAGTCACTGCGGCAACACCACTGCATGTTCAGGAGATGGTTGAATCGATTCGTTTCCCTAAAGGTTCGGGTGAAGCAAGCGGCCACTAACCTTACAGCGTAATGGTGAGTATCAACACAAGAGAGCGCTTCGGCGCTCTTTTTTATGGCTCTTTGGCCAGCCTTTATCACTCTGTGGGGCGTCACTTTATTATGCTTGCGGCTGACTTTAGTCGAATGTAGCGTAGCGACAATGCAGGCTATAGTGATGACATCTCAGTAAAAATTCGCCTAAAAAAGGTGTTGCCTATGAATGCCAGTGAGTTACAACCCGTAGTGCAATTTCTACAGGGACTTTTGCCCTTTGATGCTCTGCCTGAGGATGTAGTCGTGCGCTGCGCTAAGGCTGTTACTGTTGGGTATTACAGCAAAGCCTCTGGTTATGTTAATTTCGACGCGAATTCGCCTAAGTTGTATATGGTGCGTAGCGGCGCCTTTGAGGTGCGCGATCCTGACGGCGTGTTGGTGGATAGAGTGGGCGAGGGTGAGTTTTTTGGCTTTTCTACTTTGTTATCAGGGGAAAAAGTCGTTAATAAAGTCGCGATTCTTGAAGACGGTCTAGTTTATCATCTGCCCCAAGCCTTGTTTGATAGCCTTAGGAGTGAGAGTCGTCACTTCGATAAGTTTTTTACCCGCGCCTTCGCAAAGCGTTTACGCCATGAGGCCCGCTTTAAGGCAAAGGATCTGACGACCACAAGTCGGATCAGCACGTTAATGTCTTCCACTCCCATCGTTATTGATGCCCAAGCTAGCGTGACTCAGGCGGCACTCTTGATGCGAAATCGCCGAGTATCGTCCTTATTGGTGACGGATAATCATAAATTGGTTGGCATCTTAACCGATAAGGATTTGCGTAATCGCGTGTTAGCTGCAGGGCTTGATGGCAACGTTGCTGTGCATCAAGCCATGACGGTTTCACCTATCTCGATTTCCTCCAATGCATTGATTTTTGAAGCCATGCTGCTGATGAGTGAGCATAACATTCATCACTTACCGATTATCGATCAAGATAAAGCTATCGGTATGGTGACCAGTACTGACATCTTGCGCGGGCAGGGCTCACAACCGCTACTGTTGATTGGTGAGATTGAACGGCAGCAGGATCTTGCCAGTTTAATTGACGTCAGTAAGCAAATTCCCCTATTGCTGCAAAATCTTATTAGTGCCGATGCCAGAGCTGAAGAAATTGGTCGAGTGTTAACCTCTGTCACCGATGCGCTGACGCGGCGATTAATTGTGCTCAATCAACAATTGCTTGGTGAACCGCCAATGGCCTTTTGCTGGTTGGCATTTGGCTCGCAGGGACGACAAGATCAGGCTGCGTGTTCAGATCAAGATAATGGCTTGTTAGTCGCAGAAGAGATGGATGATTTTGCTAAAGGTTATTTTGATGCCTTAACCCATGCCGTGTGCGCAGGGCTTGATCAATGCGGTTATGAATTTTGTCCCGGCAATATTATGGCGCAAAATCCCCAATGGCGGATGTCACTCAAACAGTGGCAACAGGTATTTGAAAAATGGGTCATAACGCCTGAGCCTAAGGCGTTAATGCACGCCAGTATTTTCTTCGATATGCGATCGGTTTACGGTCCACAAACCCTGTTTGATGCCTTACAGGATAAAGTCTTGGCTCAAACCCGCGATAACGATATTTTCCTCGCGGGTATGACTGGCAATTCGCTGGTGGAGTCGCCGCCGCTTGGATTTTTCCGCAAATTTGTACTCGAGCGGGATGGTAGCGAAGTTAAAGGCATAGATTTGAAGCATAAGGGTAATGCTTTGATCAACGATATTGCCCGTGTTTATGCCTTGTCTGCGGGCATTAAAGAAGTGAATACTGCAAAACGTATTCGTGCCTTGATGGATGCGAATATTCTCAATCGACAAGATGCGCTCAATTTGGCTGATGCCCACGAGTTTATCGCCCATATGCGGTTATCGAACCAAGGTTATCAACATAATCAAGGGGTAGAGGTGAGTAATTATTTGCTGCCTGGGCATTTATCTTCGCTGGTTCGTCATCAGTTACGTGACGCTTTTAAAGTCGTGCATGAGGCGCAGGCGGGGATGAAGATGAAATTTATGCGAAGCTTTTGATATGAATACATTGTTGCTGAAAACTCAGCTCAATTGGCGGGCGCTGCGTTGCCAACATCATTTATTTAAAGGCTATTATCAGTCGCTGTTGCCTCTGCTGACAATGCCGTTATCCGAAGCGCCGTTAATGGCGATGGATTTGGAGATGACAGGGCTCAATCCACAGCAAGACCAAATTCTCAGTATTGGATTGGTGCCGATTGAGCGCGGTGAGATCCCGTTGGCACGCGCCGAGCAAAAGTTAGTGCAAATTCGCGGTAGTGTAGGCCAAAGTGCGACGATCCACGGCATTCTTGATAATCATTTGGTACAAGCCGTCACCATTGAGGAAGCCATGGGCTGGTTTATCAATCAAACCTATGGACGCGTGCTGGTGGCACATCATGCCCGTTTAGATTGTCGTTTTTTACAGCAGGATTTATTGACGATTTATCATCAAGCCCTTGTTTTACCTGCAATCGATACTTTAATAGTTGAAAAGCACCGTTTACTACGGGAGCACTCAGTGATTAAAGAGGGGAGTTTGCGCCTTGGCGCTTGTCGCGAGCGTTATGGTTTACCTATTTATGCGGCCCATAGCGCGCTGACCGATGCCTTAGCTTGTGGGGAATTATTACTCGCGCAAATGGCCGCCATGGGCGGTGCAGCAAAGCTTACTGTGGCTGATTTACTGCAAAAATCGACTTAGTCAGTGTTAACAGAAATCACTCTTTGTGGTGAGTGAATCCATTTGAGATGGATTGATTTCACTTTGATTTCATCTTAGGTTAATCACTGACAAGCTAAACTCAGTTGACATTTAATCCTCTGTTCGAATTCAACCTGCCGTTAACTTGGCAATCCAACCAACTTGTACTTCACTCTACTAAGTTGAGTGTGTAGGAGAATATGATGCCGTTACCTTTACTTTGGGTGGGTGGTGCCGTAATCGGTGCGGTTTTGCTGGCCGATGAGCGCCAGCAGCGTCAACAGCTTGAGCGTGACAGATTACTCGGTAAGGCCCCTAAGTACCCCGTTGCCAAGCGCGCTATGGTGGCACCGCCGAGTCAATGGCAAAAGGGATTAAAACCAGTATCGCCAATTCCTGGCAGTATCGTCTGTTGTTATGTTTTTGGCGTGATTGAGCATACTGGCATTTGGCTTGGTGATGATTGCCTCGTAGAGTTACATGGCTCAGGGCTGGTACGGGCTGTATCGGTAAAGCGTTTTTTAGCGGGACGGACCGGTAGCCAAATCTATATTGCCTGTAATCACCAACATCAGCCTCTTATTGCCGACTCTGTGTTGCCCCGCGCTGAACAGGCGATTTATCAGTATCGGGAATATGATTTATTCGACAACAATTGCCATCGATTTGTTTGGTCTTGTATTAGTGGCAGCGAAGGCGTGATTAAAGGCTTTAATGAGTTAAATCAAAAACTCGCCGAACATTTTAATCAAGCTATCTATTGGGATGAGATGATCATTAGCAAGCTGAATGAATAAGTTCTGTAGTCATATACTAAAAAAGCCATCGCTTAAGATGGCTTTTATGTTTTAGTGAAACACTATGTAATCGTTTTGCAGAAACCGTTTACGGCTTACAAAAATAATCTACAGCGCGTTTGACTAACTCTATGCCTGTTTTATCACAAGGCGGTAACTCGGCATCACTGATATTGATAGGTGTGACACGACTTCCCCATTGCAGCAAGAGTGCGGCAGAGGTTAAGCCTGCGCCAAAGGCACAAGAGAGTATGGTTTGATTCGGCTTGATAATGCCTTGTTCTAACGCATCACAAATCGCAATTGGAATCGTCGCCGCCGAGGTATTGCCATAATTAGCGATGTTCACGAAGGCTTTTTCTTTCGGGATTTTCATTCGGCTAACTAAGGTATCAATAATACGTTCGTTGGCTTGATGCGGGATCACGAGATCCACTTCATCCTTATCAACACCACATTTTTCAAGCACTTTAGTGCTCAATTTATTCATTCCGTTAATCGCACGCTTGAAGATTTCTTGGCCATCGAATTCAATGAAAAAGTCCAATGAGTCGGCTGAGAATCTGTCCATCGCCGTGCCAAAGCCCGCTTTCAGAATATCACGACCTTCAGGATCGTTATTCAGTTCATAACCGAGCACGCCACCGGCAACATCTGTCGCTTCAACCACAACGGCACCCGCACCATCACCAAATAGCACTGCAGTTTCGCGGCGCGACCAATCTAAATAGAAAGATAAACGTTCAGCACCAATGACTAATACTTTCTTGCTCTGGCCACTCTTGATTTGTGAGCTGGCTAAACCTAATCCATATAAGAAGCCACTGCAGGCAGCATTGATATCGAATGCGGCACAACTGGCGCCAATATTAGCTTGTACAGTGGATGCAATATTTGGGATCAAAGTGTCTGGGCTGGCACTGGCCAGAATGATCATGTCGATTTCACTGCCATCAATACCCGCTGCTGCGAGCGCACGTTGTGCTGCAACTGAAGCAAGTTCAGAGGTATTTACATGACTGATATGGCGCTGGCTGATCCCTGTGCGAGATTTGATCCATTCGTCGGATGTCTCGATAAAGGTAGCAAGATCATCGTTGGTCAGCGTGGCTGGTGGAACACATTTGCCCCAACCTGTGATAGTGGCGTACTGCATGGTGGTTTCTCTCAAATAAAAAAGGCAGAACCTGAGCGCTGCCTTGAATCGACAACAAAGCTTATCGGCAACTCTAATGGCCGTCCGTGATCTAGACCACCTGTTTGGCGACGAGATCTCGAATTGTCATTGCGGCATGCAGAATATGATGACGCAGTAGCGCCGTCGCTTTTTCTGTTTCTCTCAGTTTGCAGTGGTTGAGCAAAGCCCTGTGCTCATGCTCTGCGGCAGGAATTCCCCCCGCGAGCAATAACTGCAAACGAATGTATCTATCACAATTAGTATTGAGGCCGTGAACAACCTCAAGGGTGTGTGGGCGATTAGCCGCCTGATATAAGCAAGTGTGAAATTGCGTATTCAACTCGCTCCAACTGGCGACGGCATCTTCATGTTTGAAGGCCGACTCCAATTGCTCGAGTACACGTTCTGCTTTTTCTAAATCAGCCTCTTGAAGTCGTGGGATCGCTTTCGCAAGCAGATCGGTTTCGATCATTGCACGTAATTCAAAAAGTTCGGTGACTTGTTCGACGGATAACACGGTCGCGGTCGCACCTTTATGGGGCTCAAACTTAACGAGTCCTTCGGCTTCGAGTTGCAATAATGCTTCTCTCACCGGAATACGGCTGACATTTAACGCTTCAGCCAAGGCACTTTGTCTGAGGGGTTCTCCTGCGGCTATGTCACCTGAAAGAATTCTCTCTCTGAGCACTTCCACAACTAACTGGGTGCGGGTTTTGTGGACGATAGGCGTAGTTCGACTCATTATTTCCGTCTATTTCGGGTATTTTCTCGTTATTTGCCCAAGATTACCGTTAAAAACACCACAAATAAAGGGAAATGCTTGATTGAGTGCAGCATCTAAGAGACTAACAATGTCCAAACGACGGGGTTTTTTGTGGTTTTCTCTTACGATTTGAAGCGCATTACTTGCGAGTGGCTTCGATGGTAACAGTGGCAATTATTTGTAAAAACGCTGTTCAGCTTCTTCGATTGAGTATTTTGATTAAAAAGTGCAATTACACATTTCACTGCTGGATTTTTTGTACGCTGATTTGGTGGGACAATTACTATCTCGCATAGACACAAGCTGTACATAGAGATTTGCCTGTACAGCCACGAAATATCACTAACGTGCAATTTAGCGCTAAAAGCATAACTTCGCGGTGCAATTTCTGATAATGAATGGAATAATAGCGCGATAGCGCCTTAGGCGATTTGGGAGTATTACAGTGAGTCGAGCAGTATTTTTAGACCGTGATGGTGTGATTAACAAAGACCATGGTTATGTCCACCTAGTGGATGACTTCGAATATATTGACGGTGTGTTTGAATCTTGCCTCTCTTTAAAAGAAATGGGCTACAAGTTAGTTGTCGTCACTAACCAATCTGGTATTGCCCGTGGCATGTACACTGAAGACCAATTCCACAGCTTAACGGAGTGGATGGATTGGAACTTTGCCGACAAAGGGGTAGAGCTCGATGGGATTTACTATTGCCCACACCATGCCGAGAAAGGCATAGGGGAATATAAGGTCGATTGTGATTGCCGCAAACCTAAGCCGGGTATGCTTAATGATGCGGCGCAATTCTTAAAAATCGACTTAGCGAACTCAGTCATGGTTGGCGACAAAGCCGAAGATATGCAGGCTGCGAAAGCGGCGGGCGTGACTACTCGTATATTAGTGCGCAGTGGTAAGGTTATTGCTGATGACAGTGATGCCACTGTGGTACTCGACAGTATTGCCGATGTGCCGTCTTACTTAAAAAGCGTGGGTTAGTTGGAGTTCTACTACTTATAATCAGTTCATCATGGGCTGATTCGTCAACCAAGGTTGCGATATAAGCTGTGCCAGCTGTCGCTCTTGTTCGATAGAAATCAGAAGTAAAGCTATTTCGCATGAGATAAAGAGCTAACCAATAGGTTGGCTCTTGTCATTTCTAGCGCTGGATTAATCTCATCTTTGCCCTTAATTCAGCATAGATTCGATAATATTGGCGTTAAAACACACTTTTAGTTTAAAAAGTGTGCGCTTGAATCGTTTTTCGTAATTATTCGCGCCAAAGGGGTTGCGGTAAAATCTGACATCCCTATAATGCGCATCCACTGACCCAGCGGGGTCAAGGGTTAAACGCTGAATAAGCCGCTAACTATGCTCTTTAACAATTTATCAAGCAAATCTGTGTGGACACTCACAGGTGTTGAGTTAATCGAAACTGCTTAACCTGCGGGTTGGCAGTCAAAAATTTAAATCAATGTAACAATGAGTGTTCATAGTAATATGTACAGTTTGTTTCAGCCCTTCTTTTATAAAGAGTGCGAGAAACAAAAAATCAGAATTCATTGAGCCGCTGAAGTCGCAAGACGGAAGCAACAAAACTTTAATTGAAGAGTTTGATCATGGCTCAGATTGAACGCTGGCGGCAGGCCTAACACATGCAAGTCGAGCGGCAGCGCAAGGGAGTTTACTCCTGAGGCGGCGAGCGGCGGACGGGTGAGTAATGCCTAGGGATCTGCCCAGTCGAGGGGGATAACAGTTGGAAACGACTGCTAATACCGCATA
>NZ_JAKKRK010000065.1:0-23283 GCF_025654545.1 Shewanella sp. SM20
CAAGACGAGCTATTTGCTTCTTCAGCTCACGGATTTCAATTTGTTCAGGGGTAATCGGAGATGCTTTTGGTGTGCCACCCTGGCGTTCTAGTTTTAACTGTCTCACCCATTTATCCATAGTGGACTTACCTACGTTCATCGCCTTTGCAGCTTCGATGATGCTATGGTTTTTATCGAGGACTAATTGGGCTGCTTCAAGTTTGAATTCAGCACTAAATGTTTTTCTGGTTGTCGATCTCATGTGTTCACSTAAAGTCATCTACGAGGTAATAATATCACCTCTATTTAGGTGGCCAAAATTAGTGTGCCACTACAGGACTCAGTGTTTAGGTTAATCACATAGGTTATGTCAGTTTCACAGTCCGCTATTTTTGTGTTAATCCAGCAGTGGATTTAACATTGACTCTTTGGCTAACATCGGCAAATTTAGCTTTTTTAAACCCTGATGGACGCAGGAAAAAACTATAGTAAAGTAGACTCGCCGACGTCCATGCAATAGCTAAACTCCATAAGTCATGGCTCAAGAAATGGGCACCGCGTAACTCTTGGCCGATACCGAACACTAGGCCTAAACTCACCCCGAAAATCAAACCAAACTTAGCTAAATGCGGACGATACTCACGCAAGACGTAATACAAGGCAACCCAAGCAAACCCACCGCTAGCATGGCCGCCAGGGAAACATTGACCAAATTCAGCGCCTTCAGGTAAACGGGCAAACAGGGAGGAATGCAGCATACGGCCGCCAAACTCAATCACATCCCACGGGCAGGTCATATGGGTAACGCTCTTGCCAATACGTACCAGCAAAACACTCGCCAATACGCTACAAAATAGATAAATCAACCCTTTACGGTACGGCTTAACCCTGTCACTTCGAAAACTAAAGGCAATGCCGACTACAACGCTCACCGCCAGCAAGATAACAAAGTTACGCCCAGCAACGTGCAATACATTTTCGGTCAGCCAATGGCCTCTTAATGGCCAAGAGTCGACACCACCCTGCCAATGAAATAACAAGGTCGCCACTTTCATATCAGCGTGAGTCCATTCAAGCCCAAAGATGATCACCGCAAACACTAAAAGTGGCGCGATTAGATGCCCTTTGGCAAAATCGATAAATGTCATCCTAACATTACCTTTCAAATAGTTACTCACTCATAAATCCAATGACTAGAATATCTTGCGTTAGGGTAGCGCTGAATTCTTATCTAAAACTTAAGAAACGCAATTGCGCCGACGTTAACACAAAATTTACATCGCAATACAACTAAATTTATTCAAAAAACTCACAACATGAGTAAAAAGACTATAGTTTATAAATAATATCGCGCCTCTAGGACTGAGCATTCATGCCATACAATTTCGCCATTAATCAGTCTCAAAAAGATCGTTTATTCGCCGACATTGCTATCGACACAGACAAAATCGTTGTTCCCCAAGAAATGGTTGATAACTGGCAACAAACCTTAGATTTGCTCTCTGAATTGGTCGACACTCCCGCGGCTTTAATCATGCGTGTCCATCAAACCGATATAGAAGTGTTTACCTCGAGCCGCACTCAGGGGAATCCCTATAAAAAACACGACAAAGACAGTTTAGGCCACGGACTTTACTGCGAGACAGTGATAAAAGGAGGCAAGGAACTTCACATTCCGAATGCCCTAAAAGATAAAGACTGGGATAAAAATCCTGATATAAAACTCGGCATGATTGCCTACTGTGGCTTACCTTTACGCTGGCCCGATAACAGCGCCTTTGGCACTATCTGCATGCTCGATAATAAAGAGCATAATTACAGCCAATCGTTTCGCAGCTTACTCGCTCGTTTTCAAAATGGTATCGAAGCCAACCTCGTCACCCTCTATCAACAGGCAAAGCTGCAACTGCACAACCAAGAGTTAGAGCAAAAAGTGCAACAACGCACCTATGAACTCGCCGAACTTAGCGGCAAGCTCATCAAAGAAATCGAAAACCGCACCTCCACCGAAACCTCACTGGAATACCATAAAAGCTACGATCCGCTCACGGGATTACCCAACCGCATCAATTTGATTAATAGTCTGTCGATCATGCTCGAAAAAGTGAATCGCAAAGAAAAGATTTCAGTACTCTATCTGGGGCTGCGTAATTTCAAATCCATCAACGACAGTTATGGTTACCTGATTGGCGATAAAATTCTCACTATTCTCAGCCAACGTTTACAGCACTATACCGATGAAAACACCTTTATCGCCCGCATCGCTGGCGCCGAATTTGTGATTATTCAAGCCCACAAACCTTCGAATAACGAAACCAATAAACTCATCAATAAAGTGCTTAACTGCTGTAATACCCCCTTTGGTGTGGCTGATTTTGTAATCACGATTCCCTCGAGCATGGGCATAGCACAAGCGCCTATGGATGGTATCGATGCCGCCATCCTGCTGCAAAAAGCCGGAGCGGCCATGACGATCAGCAAGGCTGATGGCTCAACTCACAGCTTCTTTAATCAAGATACGCAAGCCGCTTTAAACCTACGCTATCAACTGGAATCCCACTTGGTCGATGCACTGAACAAGAACGAGTTAAGCCTGCATTACCAACCCTTTATTAACTTAAAGACGAAGCAAGTGATTGGTGCTGAAGCCCTGCTGCGCTGGCATAATCCCATCCTTGGCAATGTCGCCCCAGACAGATTCATCGCCTTAGCTGAACGTAATGGCCAGATTATCGATATTGGCAATTTTGTATTGCATACCGCACTGTCTCAGGCGGCAAAATGGTGTCGCGAGGTAGGCCAAGAGTTTAAAATCGCCATCAATATTTCCCCTTTGCAAATGCGCAATCCCCGCTTTAGCGAACACATAGCCGACTTACTCACCCTCTATCAATTGCCACCGACCGCCTTAGAACTTGAAATTACCGAAGGCATGCTGATGCAGGATGAACACATTGCCCACAATGCTATCCAAAAACTACAAGAACTCGGTATCCGCATCTCCCTAGATGATTTTGGCACAGGCTACTCATCCTTAAGTTATCTACAAAAATACTCTTTCGACACCTTAAAAATCGATCGCTGCTTTATTAGTAAACTCGAAGAAAACGAACAAAATAGAGAGTTAACAAAGGCAATTATTGCCATTGGTAAGAAACTAGACTTGGAAGTGATCGCCGAAGGCGTAGAAACCCTAGAACAAGATGCCTTTATTCGTCACGAAGAATGCGACTTAGGCCAAGGCTACCTCTACGGTAAACCCATTACCGCAACACAGTTTGAGCAGGCATTTATCCATAAAAAAGAGCATTAAGTTCATCCTTAATGCTCTTTTTATTTCGCGAATTAAAACCGACTGAATAATGCTACGTGAATAGTCATTTCCACAGAATGTTATAACTCACATTTGTACAAAAGTGAGCTAGTTTTTTTACTCTAATTCGTGGAGTTCGGATTAAAATCTCTATGGGTTATCACCTTACAAACGCAAGCCAACTGTTTTACGTCCGTTTAAGCAACTTATTATGTTCTCTTGCTAACCACCACAAAAATAAGATTGCTTGTAATCCCGAAATACCTGCATAAAACAAAAACAATTCAATTTTCATAGAAGGTAATGAAATCAGAATACCGAAAGCTAGAATCCCTAAAAAATAACACCATTTATTCTGATTAAAGAACTTTACTGCCACCCAATGCACAGGAAAGCCAATTAACATCCATCCAATAATTGAGAATATAAAATAGAACACTAAAACAAAACGTATTGATCCATAGAAGTATTTAAAATCCATTGTTATTAAGTCAGATTCATTACTCCAGTAAAACAGCATAATTGGAACAAAACATATTGTTACAGCAATAAACACGGCTCGTAAAAAGTGCTCCAAATTCACAACCTCTCCCTGAGAACATAACACCGCAAGCGGCGAGCGTTAGCGAGTCCAGCACCGAAGGTGCGATGCTGACTTGCCTTGTTAACTTTTTGCATACTCTACAACTAAAGACAGCGGGAACAAAAAAATAGCTGCCAACAAGAAATAACAACAAAGATAAAACACTCCGTAATAAACTGAATTTGTTATCTTACAAGCTAACTCCAATCTACGGGTGCCTAGCAGAGACGGAAAATAACTAGAGAACAGATTAATCGCATCAGCATTCTCTTCAAAGAGTTTCACTAAGAAAAGCCTTAGCGTTGTGATAGTCATTACCATCCCTGCAAGGACAAAGGTTAAAAATAATAACCACTCAGCCATTTCAAAAGCTGTAACACCAACGAATGCAGCAAGAACAAGTAATATAGTGCCGATAACCCACCAGCGATAATAGCTTACCGCCTTTTTTGTAAGGGCCTGATAGCAAAATTGAAGCGGTGCTTGAGGGTGCATAGTTCTTCCATAAAGTTAACGCCCGCAGCACGCGCGGTTTTGTAGTGAAGGCGGAGCTGCAACGAAAAGGCCGTCGCTGTGCCTGCGATTGTTAGGCATTTCTACTTCCGGCCCCTCGAAATATAGTCGGCATATTCATCCTGAATCATAAACTCGTTCAATAACCTTTCAGATGATCCTGCGAATCGTTGCTCAATAAACTCTATCGCTTGGCCAAATGAAGTGAATGATTTGACCTCATTGGCATCCTCTAGCTCTAGGTCTGGATCTAGTGGACCAAACTCATAAATATTAAGGAATGATTCATCACCCAAATCAGCAGTTTCGTAAACTGAAACATCTATTTCGGATTTGGGACCTAGAACGCTTAGCCACTGAATACCAGCACGGCCATCCCGTTCACAGCCACCAAAAAAGCACTCAACTGCTTTCCCTCGCTTAAGCGCCGACTCGGCTTCTTGAAGATTAAGGTATCTACGGCTCATTGTGTATGCCTAACGCCGCGCTCTGCGGAGCGCAGCGGAAAATTTGTCCGACAGCAGCGCCTTGTTAACTGCAGAACTCAATTCTATAGCCTCTGGCTGTACTGTATTTTAAATCATTAAATGTGTCGCATATAACGGAACTATCAAAGAAACTAGATGCTTCATTTGTTTTCCCTTTAGTTCCGAGACCAAGTACAAGTCGCTGCAGCACTGGCAAACTATTATTTAGCTCAGAAAACAATACAGGATCTATCTTCGAATTAATTACAGCCAATTCGTTAATTGAGCTGCCTTTAATACCTGACAAAGAGGAAAGTCCATTCATGGTATCCATGACCAAGCTCTTAAGGTGCTTTAGATTGGAAACATCTGGAATGGATGTAACTTGCTTTAGAGTACTTAAATGCAATATCTCAAGAGATGTCAGGTTTTCCAGGGCACTTAGGTCGTGTAATTTCTTTACCCAAAGTATTTCTAGGCTTGTTAACTTAGATAATCCTTTAATAGCATTTAGGTCTTCAAATGTGCCGAAACCCAAATATAAACTTTCTAAATTACTCAGACTGGCAACATGCTCTATTTGTTTTTCTTGATACCCTGAAAGGGTTAGGTCTCTAAGGCTAGTGAGCGTAGCTATAGAATCGATATCTTTCTTATTTTTGACCAAACTCAGAGAATTTAACTTATTCAGATCTGATAGAGGCCTTAAAGATACAGTTTTTTTATTAAGCTCTCCCAGACTCAAAAACTCTATTTCGTTTACATGCTCAGCAATAGCATCAATACTTGTTAGCGCAGGAAGAAAAATCTCTAAAGCTCTAATGCCCGAATAGTGTTTCAGGAAATCTAAACTGTAATCGTTACCCGCAGACCATGTAGGACCAAAAGCACCACCTAAGTATGATAGAGATATACCATCGATTTTTCCTTGGCGTATTTCATCCGCGATAGATGAATGTTCTTCATCGCTCAAATTGTCGGCTATCTTTTTTAGTTTTACGCGCATAATCTCAATTCTAGGTAGCAGTTAACGTCTTAGTATTTATGCGCTGCGCTGTTTGCAGGGCATAAATCGCTTGTTGACTAAATCTCAAATATGGCCACTGCCACATCCATGTAAATGGGTATAAATGATGCTATAGGAATTTGCTTTTTTGCGGTAGCGGTTTTTTATACAGTTTGATGGGTAATCACTTGATATCGTTTTAGCTTTCTCATTTTTCGCGCTTATTTTTTGCTGATCAATCGCTATCTAACGACTCAAAACTCCAAGGAATACACCTCCACTCGGAGTTGCCGCAGGGCGAATAGAGCTCTTGATTTAATAAAGAGTGCGTGAGTTCGGTCATGGATGACCGACTAGCTTTCGCAGGTGCAGGGGCGAATGAAAATCGGTGATTTTCGCGCTTATGAGCGAGAGGCAGGGACTGCCGAACTGGAGGGATTTACATGGATGTAAAGCGCATCCAAGGGCGAAGGCCTACGGCCGCTTTGAGCGCGAGATATGGATATCGAGCTGGCTATTTAACATGGACGTTTTTGATAGGACGAGCAGTCCTCCTTGGTCGGGTGTGGGGTGAAGCCCCACGACTTTGATTTTGATTAAAGCATTCAAACTACGAAACACACTTTGGGGCAATAGCTTCTAGCTAAAGGAAATCGTTAGGATTATTAAAGCAGCGACCATCACCATAGGGTCGCGGCTTTAAATCTCACTCATAGGGATAGGGAAATGAGACTAGTCTGCTTTAATGACAGCTTGTGTCAGTATTTCTTGGTCATTCTTAAACACCACTAGCTCGCCTAGAGGACTATCGCTGCCGCCTAAGACGGTGACATAACAATAATACTGGTATGGGCCGCTGCGAAATTGGTATGAATGATTCCCTCCACTGCCATCAAAAACGAGTTTGCCTTTATTCAGCACTAAATCTGGCTTTTCACTCAATGCCTTACCCTTTGCCCATGCGGCATAGCGGTATTGGCTGTTCCCCATATCATCGACACGAATGGTAAACTTGGCGGTCTCCCAAGATAACGCTGGGCTGACAAACTCACTCACACTTGGATGTAATTCCGTTTGTTGCTTAGCAATAAGCTCTGCTTTCAGTTTTGCCTCTACCGGTGTTTGATAGTTAATGGCGATGATCTTGCCATCAAAATCCAGCCACACAACACCGCTACCGAGCATAATGCCGCGCCAGCCCATTGTCTGCCAATCGGCTTCAATCTTAGAATGGGCGATCTGCTCAAGCAGCTTAGGATCAAAAACCTGATCGAAACGTGCGATCATTTCCTGCGTATTTTGAATCGCGGGGATCGGATATTCACGTTTAAGCGGGTAAGCCACACGCTTAGCAAGCGCCTCAAGATCATTGGCCTTGGCGGCGTCGATAAGCCCCTGCACCAGAGGGATATATTCCTGTGGCATGGCTTCATCAGCGGCGTTTGCATTTATGCTTAAACCCATAACGCTGAATATTAACGCCGCAGAAAACGCGATATTCATCAGTGTAACTTGGCTGAAAACAGCTAATTTGCTTCCCTTGAGTCGTGAGGCGAATGGCATCTTTATCCCTTACTCCAAATGTCTCTGCTGAGACTAAAGGCCAAGAATACCATAAGTGCCTCAGACTAAAACCTAAGGTGATTTACACTGCGCCTGACTAAGCAGTTAATAATAGGTTTGAGTAAATCGCCAAGGCTACCGACATAAAGATGACACCAATAACCACATCGATAACCGGTGTTAGTCGCTGCAATTTAAGTTGCACCTGCGCCTTTGACAACATTACCGCTAAAAAGCCAAACCATGCCAATGACAAAGACAACAACAAAATAGCGGAAGCGATTTTAGTGCTCGTTGTAACATTTGGGGTAATCAAGGCCGAAAAAAGGGTTAAGAAAAACACTAATGCTTTCGGATTCAATAGATTGGTATAAAGCCCAGTCAAAAAACCTTGCCTGCGCGACATAGCGCCACCTAAGCCACCAGCAACAGACGCCACGCCTTCAACGTCACCAGCGCTAATGACAGCATCATCATTTGTCCCTGCATGGACTCTGGCACTCATTTTACGTTTAGCGAGTATCGCAAGGCCGGCACGCAGGGCACCAAACCCCATCCAAGCGAGGTAAGAAGCGCCCACAATTTGCACTAAGAGATACAGAGTGTGCGAACTCTTAATGAGTAGACTCACACCGGTCAGACTCAAAATCGTATGAGCTAAAATGGCTATTGAAATCCCCACAGCGGCGGAAACCGCAGTGCTTCTGGACTGCTGAGTCGCAATCTTCACCATAATGGCAAAATCGGGTCCGGGACTGATTAAAGCAACGGCATGGATTACAGCCAAGGTGAGTAATAAAGATAAATCCATAGATATGCGGCTCCGCAAAAAAGGTTAATAACGATAACTGAGGCAGCCAGTATGGCAATTTGTCGCAGCGCTGAATTGTAATAAATTGCACTATTTCAGTGTTTTTTAAAATCAGCGGCAGTTGAAAGACGGGGGAAATTAGAGCATACGCCGCTGAAATTGCACTGGCGATAATAGGAATGCCTGCTTAAAAGCTTTGTTTAAATGACTTTGATCGAAAAATCCGAACTGCTGCGCCACATCCGCCACTAAAGCGCCATGACTTAAGGACTTTTTCGCCAACTCTAAACGCACCCGCTTGAGATAAGCATGGGGAGTCATCCCTGTTGCCTGTTTAAATTGCCGTAAAAACTGAAACTTACTTAAATTAACTTCATTAGCTAAGGTTTCAAGTTGAGTATTATGCCAAGGCTCATCGTGAATTCGCTGTTTCACTAAGCTCACCTGTAACTTAGATAACCCGAGTTGTTGACTCGGGTTAGATAGGCAAGATGAAATACCGCTTGGGTAACGCTCCAGCAGCAGATGAATAAAATTCAGTAAGTGGGACTCACCCGCAAGCGCACTGCATTGGCCTTGAATTAATAGCTCGTGTAGTTGAATAAAATATTGATAAAGCGTCGGGTCATCCACCATAGGCGCGCTAAAAAAGTGCTCCTTCAACCCCAGTTCTTGGCTGACTTCATTCATGTATTCCACAGGGATCGACATCACTTTCACCCGATAACCGTCGGCATCGCGGCTTTGACCATCATGGGTTTCGTCGGGATTTAAGGTCGATAGGCTGTGCTGACCAAGCTGATAACTGCTGCCCTTATTCACAAACTGCTGCGCACCTTGAGTGACTACGCCTAAGTGGTAATCCAGATGCACATGTTTATCAAAGCTGAAATGCGTGAATTCCGCCTGACTCAGTTCTATGCCTGATAAGCTAGGATGACGCCAATAATTAATGTTTTCAATGGGTGTTGCAGTACTCATAACTCGCGGCGATTACCTATAGCATCAGCTGTAAAACAGGGGGAAACTCAGATCGACTCGTCCTCATTCTAGCCTCCATTGTCAGCGCGGGAATAGTAAATTATTGCAGCCACATAGTTTGAAACGATTTGGGCTTAGATTAGTGCTTAAATTAGTGCAGCAGAAAAAAAGCGCCCAACTATCTGGACGCTTAATTGAGATACATTTTTGCTCGGCGACATACGTAATAACCTTCGATATCGCCTTAACAGATGAATATCACTAGAAATGATAACTCACGCTGACTCTCACCATTCGTGGCTCAACAGGATGATAATGCTGATCTTCAACCCCTTCGGCTGCTTCGCCGGGCAAACGAGAGGCATAAAAATAATCTATGTCGTGATCTTTACTATCAAACACATTGAGCAGCTCAAGCTTAGTGTCGAAGCGGCGGAACTCGTATCCTAACGCGAGGTTAACTAATGTGGTCGCATCAGCCTTGTGATCATTAAAGCTGTCGAGCACCCGCTCGCCAAGGTGTCGCACACGTACACTCGAATACAGGCCATCGCCGTCGGGTCGATAGGTGATGCCCGCACTGGCAACAAAGGGAACCGCGCCATCAATATATTTACCCTCTTCAAATTCATTTTCAGTAAATCTGGCGTTAGTCCACGCTAATTCCATATCGATACTGATTGCCTCATTCAGCCAATAATAAGCCGTTAATTCAGCACCATAACGTTCAGATGCACGACTCGGCTCAGTGTTACCCGCATCGCCCACAAATACTAATTCTGAATCTAGTTGCAGATACCAGATCGCAGCAGAGAAATTAATAAAGTCCCTGTCATAGTATTTCACCCCAAATTCGCCGCCATTTGAGCGCACGAGCAGATCGACTTTTTCGACCTCATCGCCACTCATGGGGTCAACCTTAATCGTCGCACCGCGGGCATCGTTCGAATGCAGCCCTTGGCCTGCATTAACATATAACTCAAGATTATCGCTCCACAAATAAGAAGCGCCGGCTTTGAGGCTGAACATACCATCGGACGCATCGCCACTGTTAAGCGGATTATCACTGTCGACCTGCACATCAAAATAATCGTAACGCAGCCCAAGATTAAAACGCCATTGATCAGCTGGCAGCCACTCAACTTTGCCAAAAATGCCACTCGACAACTCTTGCACTTCATCAAGCCTTACCGTATTTAGCCGTTGTCGCGCCTGAGTGTTATACAAACCCACTGCGCCAATATCGTCATAACGCACATCGCTGCCCACACTGTAATTCAGTTGAGTGCCACCAAGTGAAGTCTGCCAATCACGCTTGAGATCGCCGCCCCAAATCGTGCGTTCATCAACTTGTTCAAACTCATCACCATTGATGGGATCGTTTAAAAAATAGGTAAAATTAGAGAATAAATTCATAGTCGAGCGAATAGCGTAGACATTTCCCTGCCAATCACCCGCATCGTAATTAGCTGAAACGCTATAACGGTTAGATTCACCGCCGACGTCTTTATCTAAAGATCCATAAAAATCAATTAATCCAGAATCCACCGCACGGGCGGGGATCTGATCCGCCGAATTCCAGTTGTTGTCGTAGGCCATCATAGTGACGCTCAAGTCACCCTCGCCGAGCCGAGTTAAATAACGCCCGACGACACTGATCTTACTCACATCCTCATCAATATCCGTCCACGGGCCATCATAGGTTTGTGCCTCACCACCCCAAATAAAACGACCCATGTCAGTGTTTAGCTCCTGAGTCGCCACGAGTCGCTGGTAGCCATATTCACCCAACGTCACCCCAACTTGGTTATGTGGGAGTTGATCAGCCAGCAGTAATTGCGCAGCACCCGCGCCAGAAAAATCGGCCACCTCAGGATAATAAGCGCCTTTGGCATAACGGATCTCGCCTATAAGTTCAGGGATCAAAAAGTTAAGATCCGTATAACCCTGACCATGCCCATGAGTTCGCATATTCACAGGCATACCATCGACTCGAGTATTAAAGTCTGTGCCATGATCCAAATTAAAGCCGCGTAAGAAATACTGATTCGCTTTACCCGAACCACTGTGCTGAGTGACTATCATCCCAGGAACAAATTCGAGGATTTCACCGGTTCGTAATAGGGGGCGACTCTCGATTTCTGCCGCGCCGACTATTCCCTCAGATGCCGAGGTACTATGGCCTAAGGTATTAATTTGCCTGCCGCGCACCTCAAGGCGTTCGATATTATCCGTTGCCACCTCTGCCATTACGGCACTCGATAAACAACAAAGAGGTAATAACCACGTCATTGATAACCAAAGCTTTGATAACCGCATTCCTGATAATCCCAGTCCCGATTTCATCCTTTCTTTCCTACTACAGGTGATAGACGGCAGGGATTTAACGCCTTATTTACAAACAAAAAACCGATCAAGCTCAAACTCTGATGAATAAAAAACCAGCAAAATACAGGCAAATATCATTTCTATGTGCCGTATCGCACATTTTTAAACCCAAAAGGACAAAATGTCCGCCAGTAGATCACATTTCAACCGTGTGTTAGTGCGAAATCATGGTAATAAAATAATCTTGCTTGAATAAAAATGAACCCATTTATCAGGCTAGCTATACTCTAAATAACTCAACACTTTTAGAGACACGCTATGCAACGATGGAGCAATATGCACATTTGGAGTGTGTGGGTAGGCCTTTTCTTTTGTGTCTCGGTTCATGCAACCAGCAAATCAACAGCAGAAACCACAGCGATGATTGCTGATAAACCTATCATTACGATGGCGTTTTATGAGGACCCCAAACATAACTTCTACTTTAAATGGGCTGAACTGATTTACGCCCAAGCCTTTGAACGCTTAGGATATGACTTCTCCTATCAAGTGGTTCCCGCAGCCCGCGCCAGTATGATGGCGGATTCAGGTAAAGTGGATGGTGAGCCGGGGCGTGTATCTCATTATGGCGAAAAGTTTACCAACCTCATTCGAATTGAAGAACCGGTTATCGATACCCATTTAATTGCCTTCGCGCACAATCCCGAAATCAAAATACCTGACTGGCAAGCGCTGCAAAAGAGTCGATACAAGATCGAATACTATCGAGGCGTGTTCCTCGCAGAACAAAAGCTAAAGGGACTCATTCCTAAGGAGCGTCTGACTGAATCTTCGTCCCCTGCGAGCTCCTTTCGTAAAATGCTCCGCGACCGAATCGATATCTATATTGATACGGAGGCAAGCTCATTGGATCTATTACAAACGCCTGAGTTTCAAGGCAGCAAAATAATCGCGATTGCCACCCTAGAAGAACTCACCAGCTATGGTTACTTAAATAAACGTCACGCGGCACTCGCCGTTAATCTTGCTCGGGAGCTAAAACAGATGAAGCAAGAAGGTATATTTGACACCTACAAACAACAGGCCCAAAAATCGCTTAATAATGAAATGAATCATGGCGATACCCCAGAATAAATCAGCATCGAATGTAAAAGTCGTGGCTTACTTTTCCCCACAGAAGATGGCACTAATGTAAAAAGCCTGTTCAATCATACTGAACAGGCCATGTATTCGATGAAAAAGCGCATAAAACTCACCTACAAAACCTAGGTTAAACCTTACTTATTTGCTTGCGAGTTTACGCCAACGCAACCCATAGCGAATCACCTCATAGCCAGGGAACATAGCGGCAATCACTAGAGTATAACTTAGCCAGTGTTCTAACTGTAATAACGTAAACTCCCCATTTAATTCAGCGCCTTGGTTTTGTACTTGGCTTTGTAATAGTGGCGAACTAAAGGCCAGAAAGACTAAGAACGAGGCATAAGCAAGATTGATCCCCATATTCGCCAGTAACAATTCAGTAGTCCACACTCGGCGGCGTAGTTGCCAGAGACTATTCCCCATAGACAGCAAAATAATAGGGCTAAACCATTGCAACAATTGCTGAGCACTGGCGCTGAAAATCACAGTCCGCGCGGCTAATTGCTCGCTACTCATCCACACAGAACACCAAATCACAAGTAAGAGAAAAAGATATGTCGCCAGATCGGTAAACACATCGCTTAAACTAATATGCTGCCAACCGGGCCCAACCTTAGGCAAATTCTGCGGCTGCCATTTTTGGCAATTGCTGCCAGATAGGGGTTTCCCCTGAGCCGAGAAACTCCAAAAGGCCAACAGGATAGCGGTAAAGGCAAGACAGGCATCGCCGATAAAACCTTTGGCAATATGGTGGATAAATCCTAATAGATCCCCCTCTGCAGAGCCCAACCATTGAGTCGTGCCGCCCACAACCTGCAGCACAAACAAGACCCCAAGCACAGTGAAAAGTGTATGTTTAAAAAGCGGAATATCCTCAGAGGCAATAATAGGTACTGCCGGAACAAATTGCTGCGCGACCTTACAGGGATGACCCATTTGCTTTAATACCGCGACAATTTGCGCTTCAGTCAATTCACCTTGTTCAGATAGGGCATCCAATTGGTCGCAGATATTGGCTTTTAATTCACGGCCTATTTCCTGACGTTTATTCTCGGGTAATTCTCGCTGCACCGCGGCGATATAGCGATCGACTAATTCCATATCAAATCTCCTCTGCACTCTCGTCTGAGCTTTTCATATCTGAGCCATTAGTGTCAGCGCTTTGCTCCAGTAAAAAAGCCAAGGCGCCATTAAGTTGCTGCCATTCATCGGTAAGTTGACTGAGCAACTCAGCCCCCAATGACGACAATTGGTAATAACGACGCTCACGCCCTTCGGCCTGTCGCCACTCACTATCCAACAATCCTTGATCGGCTAGGCGGCGCACTAAGGGATACAGAGTCCCTTCGTCAATATCGATACCGCCTTCCTGCAACTGTTTGCGGAGCGAATAACCGTAGTGGGCTTGTTTTAATAATCCCAGTACCGCCAACACTAATACCCCACGGCGCAACTCGAGTCGCATTTTGACTAGCTGTGAACTTGTCATTGTCGAATTCCTATCCTTAACACTGTGTCACACACACTGTGCGCCACACAGCAAATACTATGTAGCACACAGTAAGATTGCAAGTTTTTACGCACATTTTTTGATCACTTTGTTTGTTACTAATGCAATCTATTGTTTGTATTGAATTTACAAAAATGCCAACCGTTTCTGCTAAGTGCTCACATTTCCCCACCGCCATACACTCAATGCGAATGAGTCACACATAAGCAAATTCAAGATAAAAAATTGCAAAACTTCCTTTGCTTGAGTAACTTAGCTGCCAACATTGAATCGCTGACTCGTCAACCTAAGTACGGTTTGCTCCTTAAAAGAGATAAATAGGCACGACTCAAGTAAGTATTGATATTCAATAACTAAAAATATTAAGCCGTTAAATTAAGGACATAGAAAATGCTCATGGATAGAGGCGTGCTGGTACGCTGGAACGATGAAAAGGGATTTGGCTTTATTCAGCCTGAAAAAAATGCAGCCCAAGATGTGTTTATTCACATTTCGGTGCTGAAAAAGATGGCGAGAAAACCCATAGTGGGCGACAGCATTCTGTATCAAACGGAAGTGCAAAATGACGGCAAGAGAAAAGCGGTTATCGCCTCAATTGAAGGCGTCGCTGTTATTGCAGCAAGTGCAACACCGCGCTCCCACTCTCATGTCCAATCACGCAATGAAAACTTCAACTTCAATAACAAAGACAAAGCCCATTACCATAGCCCACGAAAATCTTCATTTAATACGATAATCCCGCTGCTAATAATCGTTGCCATAGTTATCTTTGGCTTTAAACAATACCAAGAATTTAATGAAGCTCCTGCAATCGATGAAGTACCAGTCCTCACGAATGAGGACATTCAGAGAATGCCCATGTACGAAACTAAAGTGAGAACTCAAACACCTGCAACGCCAAGATTCCAATGTGAAGCGGGTAAAACCCATTGCAGCCACATGAGTTCCTGTGCTGAAGCGACATTCTATATCCAACATTGCCCCAATACTCAAATGGATGGTGACGGTGATGGCATTCCCTGCGAGCGTCAGTGGTGCAGTTAGCGATGCGCATATGTAAAGTCACGCGGGTAACCTTAAGCCTGAGCAGGTAGCGAAATGATAAATAATCTAAAACAATGGCTAAATCGTCTAACAGGCATACAGCAAATCGGAGTGATTGCTGCCAGTATCGGGCTTCTCATGCTTGGCTTATTCTACCTTGGTCAATTTATCGGTAGTAGCGTGGTAAAAATGGGCTGGCTTTAAGTCTAAAAACACGCAAACTAGCCCATTAATTCATACCCATAGCAACTTCTAAATAGCAACGCATGCACACCGATATCATCACGCAAATTGATTCACCAGAGATGCTTGAGTCCATGTTAACCGAGCACGCTGCGGTGCTGTTGTTATTTGGCGCGCCAAACTGCGGTGTGTGTCAAACGCTCAAACCAAGAATTGCTGAGATGTTAGCGCAAGCGTTCCCGCAGATGCGGATGGCCTATATTGATTGCCAAGCCCAAGGTGAGATAGCGGCGAGCCGCAATGTATTTGCCTTGCCTGTGGTGGAATGTGTGTTTTATGGCAAAACCTTTGGACGTTTTTCCAAGGTGTTTTCGTTAGCGGATATTCGAGGGGCGCTTGCCCGCCCCTACGCTTTAACTGTGGCGGAATAATTCAAATTAAACACTGAGATTATTTGTTTACCAGCGGCCTAAACCCAGCGTAATGCACTGACTTATCGAGCTTAACCTGTACTGCTGGCGTGCTTATAAGACGTGTTGAGCCAGGTGCTGCTTTAGCTTTACCACTGCAACCGCAGCCGTCACCTGTAGAATGACAACATCCGCCCTTGGCTGCATGTTTGAGTGAAGCGCGACCTTGGGATGCATCCGTCAACCTAAGATTCAAATCCGCTGTTTGTGCAAGCAAAGTCGCCACTGTTTGACTGGCACTGCCTTTACTCACGCTAATCCCCGCATCGAGCAACTTTCCTAACATGCGCTCACCGATATTCTGCACAAGTACAATATTGGTACCCTGTTGAATAATCAGCTCTAATAAGGCTTTTTTAGCACTACAGTCACCTTCAATTGCCGGGTTATCGACCAGCTTGATCAGCTGAAGCTGTTCGTTATAAAAACCAATCTGTAGGGCTTTAGTAAAGTGACTGGCGAGGCGTTCGCGGCTCATCGGCATGGCAATAATCATGATAAATCCTTGTCTGTTTGGGTTGGCAGTCTCAAGGCTTGACCTTGAGTAATGGCCGTCGCCACCTTTTTACGGGCATTGGCGAGCAGGTATCCAAAGGTTTGCCGAGAGATCCCCATCAAGGCCGCGGCTTCGATCTGGCTTAATCTTTTCACATCACCCAGTTCGAGGGCCTCAAACTCATCGGCCTCTAATTGAATATGAGTTAATTTAACCGCAGGGATCCCATTAGGCTTAAATAGGCTACAGGGCACACAGCTCGATAATTGACGGCATTTTTTGGGTCTTGGCATAACGGTTTTTATCTTTAAGTCGTCTTAAATGTCTTGAAATCGGGTTTTAGGTCTTAGTGCACATCTTGTTTACAGCGCACGACACTCGGCTCATCTAGCTAAGGGAGTCCATAGCTTTGGATTCTCAAGCGTGATAACTGACTTGATGAATAAGTTCAGTGGATGAACCATAAAACTGTCACGAGTTTCTGGCCTAGGCCAGAAACTATTATTCGCGCCAACGACATTCAAAACTGTAGGACGGCTCACAGTTACCTATATCAAGCATGACTAATTAACAGAACGGCTGTCTGGCGTGACTAACACACTCAATGGCTAGCGCCCTGCAAGGTCAGTTTTAATCTGCGTTGGAGTGCCGAGGGATAATGACAAACTCTCAAAAAAAAATAAGCAGCCGTTAAGCTGCTGTGATAGGTGGCATTTACTGATTTAAACGGGTTAAATCCTCAGACTCACAGTAGTTTACCTGTACCGAATAGCCGTCATCTTGCTTAATAAAATCGACAAAGTTTTTAATCGCAGGTAAGGCATCTTCCCTATGGTGCGACACGTACAGCAATTGGCTCAGATGATGCTCGGCTATCATCTCCAGCGCCCGCATCACTAAGGTGCGATTGATGAAATCTAAGCCCTGATACGGCTCATCTAAAATCAGTAACAGTGGCTGTTTAATCAAGGCGCGACCTATCAGCAGTAACCGCTGCTGACCATAATCGAGCTTCTTAAAGCTGGTGCTCGCCAGCCCTGTCATGTGCAAAATCGCCAACCATTCCTTCGCCAAATCTAGCTGAGGCTTAGTGGGTTTATGGTACAGGCCAATAGAGTCAAAAAAGCCCGAAAGCAGCACATCTAATGCCGAGCAACTGACGCGATATTGCAAGTGCAGCGCCGACGATACTATGCCAATCCGTTGTTTAATCTGCCAAATACTCTCGCCGCTTCCGCGAGGTCGGCCAAAGAGCGTGATGTCATTGCTATAACATTGGGGGTGGTCGCCTAAAATCAGCCCCAGCAAAGTGCTTTTACCGCAACCATTTGGGCCACGAACTTGCCAATGTTGCCCCGCTTCAATGCGCCAATTCACGCCGCTGAAAATCAGCCCACTGACATATTCCACTTTGCCATTTTTAATCTCGACCAGAGGATCAAACGCCTCGGCGTTGTGCCTTTGCCGCTCCATCAAGGCCAAGAGTTCATCGCTACGTTGCGCCGATAACGCATTCAACTGCGCCATCACAGGATGATTGAGCCATTGCTCAATCGACATCGACGGGCTGAGTTTGTGCACACTCTGCCCAGATTTCAGCATCTCGCCATTAAACAGCGCCACATGGCTGATGCACGGCGGCAATTCTTCTTGGCGTGAGGTAATGATCAGCAACTGGCTATGTTCGGCCACTTCACTCAGCAGCTCAGATAAACTCGCCTGATGTTCAGCATCGAGCCCTGCATAAGGGTCATCTAAAATCAGCAATTGCGGTAACATTGCCAGTGCACGTGCCAGCATGACTCTGCGCGTTTCGCCCGTGGATAATTGCCGAAAACCACGCCGACGCAGCGGCTCAAGCCCAACCTTTTGTAATAATGCTGGGAGTTGCTTGGCATCTTGGCAGCATTCCAACACTAAGGATTCGACACTCGAACCGTAATCCAACTCGTCTTTTTCTAACTCGCGCTCCAGCAACGCTTGTTGCAACCCAAGTGACACCCAGCCGATACGTTGCGGCAGGCCAGCAATCGTCCCTTCATCGGGCAGAATATCACCCGTTAATATTCGCCCGAGCAAGGAACCACAATAACTGTCGGTCGCGAAAATCGCCCAATGTTCAGCAGGGTGCAGTTGCCACTCATCGACCACTAGCACCTCATTATCACGCCCGTATCGTAACTGTTTAACCACAATACTTTTGTCTTGGTTCGCGACAACATCAAGCATAACCACAGTTCCTTTCTATTTTTAAGGGATGATAAAAGCCAGCGATTACCCAATCGCATTGCTCCATGATATCTAAGGCAATCATATCTAGAGCCACAATATCTTAGAGTCATGATATCTAGAGCCATAATATCCAATGCAACGGCTCACGATGCACGACAGTCGCTCAGGGTTTATCGGCAGATTTTGGGGAATACGTCACCAGAGTAAAGCTTATTGGGAATAAAATCTAATGCGCTTAATGGCATAGGCAAAGCGTGGCAACATCCAATGGGTACGCATGTGTGAGGCAACCACTCTGGCAGAACTGTGATAAAATCGGCACCTGTTTAACTTTCATATCAACAAGGTAATGCAATGAATCCCATTATTGCCATCTTAAAAGAACACAACGTCAGTGACGCTAAAATCCAAGAACTGTTTCAAACATTAACCGAAAATCCATTAATGGCGATGGGTACGCTCGGTCAATTAGGTATCCCAGCCGAAAAATTACAACAACTGTTGGGGCTAGTGATGCAGAAACCAGCCTTGATCAAAGAAGCCGTACTCGAACTCGGTTTGGATTTCTCAAAAGTAGAAGCCGCAAAAGCCCAGCTACAAAAATAAGCGCAGACTGTTCAAGTTTGTAGCCATCATGCGCTAGGGGAATGCGCGTAACTCAGCTCCCCTAGCGAATATTAAAACCACGAAACCGCAAAGTAACTAAACCCCACAGCAACTAAACCCCAAAGCCATTGACGCTCAAAATGATAGTACCAAGTGAACTAACTGTTTTGCGCCTGCCACTCCTCAATCGCCTCTTTTGCCGCTCGAAAAGCTTCAATCCCCGCAGGCATACCGCAGTAAACGGTGCAATGCAGTAAGACTTCTTGGATCTCTTCAACCGAGCAGCCATTGTTTAGCGCGCCCCGCACATGGCCCTTTAACTCAGTCGGCGCCTTTAATGCCGCCAGCGTCGCAATAGTAATCAAACTGCGCGTTTGCCTTGAAATGGCATCACGCACCCAAACCTCACCCCAGCAATTGGCCGTAACTAAATCTTGCAGCGGTTGTGTAAAATCCGTCGCACTATTGAGCGCCTTATCCACATAGCTATCGCCCATCACTGCACGACGCACCTCAAGACCCTTCTCGTATTGCTCATCGTTCATCGATGCATCCTTTTTGTTATGTGATTAAGCTATGTGATTAAGATCTGTAATTAGACTTATTGAACCGCCACCAACCAATCTGCCCTATATCCTTACCACCTATAACTGATAACTAACGTTAGATTGAGCGCACCCAAGCAACGAACTCTTCGGCGAGTCTGGGAGGGTTACAGGCCTCTGTCTGATCTGCGATCTCGTTATAGTACTCGAGCTCGTGAACTATGATGGGTACCGAACGACCGAAAACGCGACTAACGGTTAAGTTGGAATGGAGTGTAGAAGCGACAACGCATACTGCGGCAACAAATTGCTCGGTTATCTCCTGACCAAGCTCAAGGCAGCGATCAAAATCGACATCTTCCTCCGCATCACTGTACCCGAGACCGAGATCGGCCACCCAGCGAGCTAAGATATCCGCAGTCTGAGAGTCAGAATCCCCAAAGACGAGGAGTTCGTTTTGAAGCCAGAAGGCATAGTTCCATTTTGCTTCGTCAGAGCTAGAAGCCTTTGGAATCGAGGCATGCCACTCATCGACTGTGTTATAGCCGACTGTCAGCGTAGGCAGACGGGGATCGTCATATTCGTTGTTGATATAGAAAGACAATGCATAGATCTGCTCCGCCTCAGCGGTTGGTATACTCGCGAGCGCTTCGGTAATAGCACTCTGAAGCGCGGTAATCATTGAGATATTCATACTGGGTTTCCTGCTCGTTTAATGCCGCATTTGGCGAATGAAAATAGTGCATTGTAATTGAGAAAAAGAGCTTAACCCACTATTTTTGTTCAGCTTAAATGTCTGCCAATATATTAGTATTCAACCAATTTATCATTAGGATAGTCTCCAATCTATCACACGTAAGACTGCCATTTTTATATAACCCTACGGCCAAGTGATAGAAGCTTGGAATACTCAAAGATACCTATATTTTTCTTGTAAATAACTCAGAAAGAAATGTGTCTGTCCTCGCTTTCGATCTTTCAAAGGTTGGCAGACTATTTTGCAGCTCGTTTGCGGCTTAACAGCCAAAGTAAATCAAGATCGTGGGGCTTCACCCCACACCCGACCAAGGAGGACTGCTCGTCCTATCCTCCTTGGATTCTCCAAGACGCCCCTAGCGAAGTTACATGTATTAGTAACTGGTCTCATACTCCAATAAAAATTGCCTAACGGCTCAGATGGGACATCCCTGTCCCCCCGAGCCTGCGCCATCATCCATGATGTCGCCACGGCATTTTTATCTGCGTATTTCGACAACTTCGCAGGGGAAGGTGTATCTCTTTTATATTTGGTGTTGCTTGCGAGTCATGCAAAGCAAACAGAATTATACCCACCATCCCTTTTTTAAAATTTAACAATGCGTGGCCCATTAAATTTTCATGGATGTGAAAGAGCGGCCATGCCGTCAACGGTCACTTACATGCCAATGCTTAATCCAACCAACTCTCCAGTTATCTGTATGCCTTTTTATAAGCATACACTCTGCAAATTTAACAATGGGTGGCACGTTAAATTAACGTCTATCGCTTTGGTGTTGCGTGCTATTTGATAAAAAGATGCATATTCCGTCTTTGGTTTACTGGGCAACAACTCACTATTGTCGCTATTCACCATATGCTGTACGCTAGTTTAAATTTTTGATTGATAAACAACACTTAAGCAATTACTTAATCAATCATCGCTAGTTTGGTGTTAGCGAAAATCTCGCTAATAAAATATGGCGATATACAAATGAGTCAGGGAAGATCCGCTCTAGAAAAGCGAACAAGGCAAGGAAAAGCTTTCTATACCTCTCCTTAAAGATGCTCCCCCTCTGAACTAATTGTGATTCAGTTTAAGGTTTTACAAACCACAGACTGATAGCTTTATTATTGTTTTTATTAAAATTTATTGTCTGTATTTGCGGTCTGGTAGCAAGAGCCATGGGCGGTAGCGTGCTTCAATCCTAAGATAAAGCCACCATCACAGACCTGTCCCTAATATCCCCAAATTTATGAAGGAACATAAATGCAAGATGTCATGGTCAATCTTTATGATTGTAAACATTGTTCAGGAACAGGAACTTGTTCCAATGGAATTAATAACAGTTCATGTGAACGCTGCGCAAAACTAAACGAATTACCTATTTGGCGAAGAAGAAATCAATTTGGACTAATATGTGGTTCTTGCGGTGGAATTGGAAAAGCCGAACCTCTAACTGAACGAATTAATAAGAGGACTGCGCCCATCTTAGCAATCATGCTAGTAATGGTCTTACTCACAATCATCAGCCTAGCCGCCTTTTTTGAAAACAAGTACTTCACCGAACTTCTTGCTTTTTCAAGTGCAATAATTGGCTCCATCTGCGGGTACTACTTCTCATCCTTAAAAACGGGTAAAGCATAACCACATTCGTTGGAGTTAAAATGCAGAATAAAGAAAAAATTGCGGTGTTCATTGATGCAGATAACGCGCCAGCCAAGAAGTTTGATGTTGTACTTGCTGAGCTTGCAAAACACGGTCTCATCAGTATTCGAAAAGCTTACGGTAACTGGAAAAGCCCGAACCTAAAGCCATGGGAAGATATCCTGCATGAATATGCCATTCAGCCCATCCAACAATTCGATCTTACCAAAGGTAAAAATGCCAGCGATATTGCTTTAGTTATTGATGCTATGGACATTCTTTACACTAAAGATATAGACATTATTTGTTTAATATCTTCGGATTGCGACTTTACTCCCTTAGTGACGAGAGCCTTAGCTGATGGCAAAACCGTTTTTGGTTTTGGAGAACGTAAAGCACCAGCCGCTTTTGTGAATAGTTGCTCTCGCTTCCTCTACCTCGACGCAGAACCTGTTGTTGTCGCAGAAGAAATAGAGGTGATATCAGAATTAACCCAGCTTCCACCAACGACACCTGACTCAATTAGTAAAACCAAGCAAGTTCAGCCTAAAACCGCCACACCGCAGAAATGTAATTTAAAAAGTGACTCCAAACTGCTCAATATGTTGCGTCAAGCCATAGAAGCAACAGAAGAGGAAGATGGCTGGGCGCAACTCGGCCCAATAGGCTCACATATCTCAAATCACAGCTCTTTCGATCAGCGAAACTACGGGTTTAAAAAACTCAGCGATCTCTTTGCCGCAATCGATCTCTTCGAAATGCGTAAAACCCACGGCTCTGTGCTATGGGTAAGATATATAAAAAGAGCTAAGAAGAATGAAAAATAATTAGTCGATTAATATTTATAAAATCAACTAAAACAAAATATATACACTCAATTCTGAAGAATCCCCTGATGATTTACAAATAAATCATCAAATTAGAGTGGAAGCGCATCTTGTTGCATGATCAAATGGTTTCGCTAAAAACTACACTTGGACAACAAGATGCGCGAAGCCAATATCCTACAACATTCTTTACACCAATACTGCCCAGAACTTCACCTAAAACGATTAAACAGCTTGATGCTGGCCTCTAAGGCACTGATTGAATGTAAGACACTGACCTTGACTGAGTTAGGTCGAAAT
>NZ_JAKKRK010000066.1:0-22309 GCF_025654545.1 Shewanella sp. SM20
TTTCGACCTAACTCAGTCAAGGTCAGTGTCTTACATTCAATCAGTGCCTTAGAGGCCAGCATCAAGCTGTTTAATCGTTTTAGGTGAAGTTCTGGGCAGTATTGGTGTAAAGAATGTTGTAGGATATTGGCTTCGCGCATCTTGTTGTCCAAGTGTAGTTTTTGGCGAAACCATTTGATCATGCAACAAGATGCGCTTCCACCCTAATTTGATGATTTATTTGTAAATCATCAGGGGATTCTTCAGCGCACAGCAGCAAGTCTTAACGCGTTCAAGCCATGTGCTGCATAAACTCACACAAGATGGATTTCTGTGTGTCGATGCTGACAAAATCACGCCACTGGCGGATACCATTAAGATGATCGTCAGCTTTTGGATTGGTTATCAACTCACACAATCCAGCACGTCAACCATTACTAAAGCGACACTTTATGAAGGCGTTTTAAGGGTGCTGATGATTTTCAAAGCCTATGCAACCCCGACTTCCGTTGCGACTTTTACTCGCCTAGAGCAACATTACCACGCGCTAGCGAGTCAAGAATCCCTATAACATCATCCCAAACGCCTATGTTGGGAACTCGCATTCGGAACTAAACTCAAAGCAATTATAGTACTGAGTGCGAACCCGTTTTCGCTCTACAACGCTTAAAAGAATACTCAGTCAAACAGTGGCAAACTTATGTTGCACATTAGTTTTTATAATGTAAAAACCACTTTAGCCCTAAACTAGTTTATCTTGCGAACCTGCATGAAAAAAAGGCTGTAGGCCGATTAGGTTTAGAGTTAGAATGCCGCCACTCCCAAAATCAGAATAAAGTTAACTAAGGAGATATCAGGTGGCCTCTACCTCATTCTACGCACAGATTAATCAACAGCTTGCAGACATCAAAGCCGAAGGCTTATATAAAAGCGAGCGTGTTATTGCCTCACCACAACAGACTGCCATTCAAGTTAATCACCAAGAAGTTGTTAACTTTTGCGCGAATAATTACCTAGGCCTAGCGAATCACCCAGAGCTAATCAAAGCCGCCCAACAGGGATTAGACAGCCACGGCTTTGGTATGGCGTCGGTACGCTTTATTTGCGGCACCCAAGACATACATAAAAAGCTAGAAGCTAGCCTAAGCGAATTCCTCGGCACTGAAGACACCATTCTTTACTCTTCATGTTTTGATGCAAACGCAGGTCTGTTCGAGACCTTGTTAGATGCAGAAGACGCCATCATTTCCGATGCGTTAAACCATGCTTCTATCATCGACGGTGTGCGTTTATGTAAAGCGAAGCGTTTCCGCTATGCCAACAACGACATGGCCGATTTAGAAACTCAGTTGATCGCCGCGAAAGAAGCAGGCGCCCGTAACATCTTGATCGCCACCGATGGCGTATTCTCGATGGACGGCGTGATTGCTAACCTGCAAGGCGTATGTGATTTAGCCGATAAATACGGCGCACTGGTGATGGTCGATGACTCTCACGCTGTGGGCTTTATCGGCGCAAACGGCCGTGGCACGCACGAATATTGCAATGTGATGGACAGAGTCGACATCATCACTGGCACCTTAGGCAAAGCCTTAGGCGGCGCATCGGGTGGTTTCACTTCGGGTAAAAAAGAAGTCATCGACTGGTTACGTCAGCGTTCACGTCCTTACCTGTTCTCTAACTCATTAGCGCCATCAATCGTGACTGCATCTATCCATGTGTTAAAAATGCTCAAATCAGGCCAAGCCCTGCGCGAAGCCGTATGGGAAAACAGCCGTTATTTCCGTGAGCAAATGTCAGCAGCAGGCTTTACTTTGGGCGGCGCCGACCACGCGATTATCCCTGTGATGATTGGTGATGCGAAACTGGCGGGCGACTTTGCTAACCGCTTATTAGCAGAACATATTTATGTTATTGGCTTCTCGTTCCCAGTAGTTCCTAAGGGACAAGCCCGTATCCGTACGCAAATGTCAGCGGCACATACCCGTGAGCAACTCGACAAAGCGATCGCCGCCTTTACCCGTATTGCCAAAGAAATGGGCATTATTTAACCCCTATTTAGGACTTGAGACAATGAAAGCACTAAGCAAGTTAAAAGCCGAAAAAGGTATTTGGTTAGTCGATGCGCCTAAGCCAGTGATGGGCCACAACGATCTGCTGATCAAAATTAAAAAAACTGCGATTTGTGGCACCGACATGCACATCTACAACTGGGACGTATGGTCACAAAAAACCATTCCAGTCCCCATGGTTGTTGGTCATGAATATGTAGGCGAAGTGGTTGATATCGGTCAAGAAGTTCGTGGTTTTAAGATAGGCGACCGCGTGTCTGGCGAAGGCCATATCACCTGCGGCCACTGCCGTAACTGCCGCGCAGGCCGCACCCATTTATGCCGTAACACCTCTGGCGTGGGTGTCAATCGTGAAGGTTCATTTGCGGAATACTTAGTTATCCCCGCCTTTAACGCCTTTAAAATCCCTGATGATATCAGCGATGATTTAGCCTCAATCTTTGACCCCTTTGGTAACGCTGTGCACACAGCATTATCCTTCGATTTAGTCGGTGAAGACGTGTTGATCACCGGCGCAGGTCCCATCGGCATAATGGCGGCTGCAGTATGTCGTCACGTAGGTGCTCGCCATGTGGTGATCACTGACGTCAACGAATACCGCTTAGAGCTGGCCCGTAAAATGGGCGCCACGCGCGCTGTGAACGTGTCAAAAGAAAACCTAAAAGACGTGATGAAAGAACTGGGCATGACCGAAGGTTTCGACGTTGGATTAGAAATGTCTGGCGTACCCTCAGCCTTCCACGCCATGTTAGATACCATGAACCACGGCGGCAAAGTCGCTATGCTCGGTATTCCAATTGGTGAAATGGCCATCGACTGGAGCAAAGTGATCTTCAAAGGTTTGGTCATTAAAGGCATCTACGGCCGTGAAATGTTCGAAACTTGGTACAAAATGGCCAGTCTTATCCAATCAGGCTTAGATATTTCACCTATCATCACTCACCACTTCAAGATTGATGATTTCCAACAAGGTTTCGACGCTATGGGCTCGGGCCAATCGGGTAAAGTGATCCTCAGCTGGGATTAATCCTCCAGAGCATTACCTAGATAGGGGCTGTACACTCGCAGCCCCTTGTTGCACACTTATCCCATCTTGATTTCCATCTCTTAGCTTTGTCAGGTTTTATTATGTCTTCCTTTAAACACTTAAGCGTTAATCAATTGCTGCAAATGACCGAAGCACAGCCAGTGCAAATCGTCGATATCCGCGATGGCAATAGCTTCACCAACGGCCATATTGCAGGTGCAACTAACCTGAATAACGAAAACCTAGCGCAATTTATTAGCCAAGCCGATATGGATAGCCCACTGGTGGTGGTTTGTTACCACGGCATGAGCAGCCAAAATGCAGCGCAATATTTATGCGAACAAGGTTTTGATGACGTTTACAGCCTAGACGGCGGCTATAGCGCCTGGCATGAGGCGAATGCATGATAGAAATTGGCAGACTCCCCAACAGCAGAGCCGCGCAGGCATTTGTCGATTACCTCAAAGGGGAAGACATTGACTGCCAAATTGAGCCGCTGGTTCAGGGTGTTGCCATTTTGGTTATCCATGACAAAGATGTGGAGCAAGCACGCAAAGAGTTTGCCCACTTTATTGCTCACCCTTACGACAATAAATATCTGCAAGCCTCATGGGAACACGGCGATACCCAAACCAAACTCGATTATGGTGCCCCTTCGCTGCAGTTGTTCACCCAATTTATTACCGGCGCAGGCCCAGTCACGCTGATCGTATTTGCGGTTTGCGTACTCATTTTTGCGGCGATGAACTTAGGATTCGCCAACCAAACCTACGAAGCACTGTCCTATTTTGGGGCAGTACCTCATTCAGAGTTCAGCCAGTTCTGGCGTGTTTTTACACCGAGCCTGCTGCATTTTTCAGCCATGCACGTCATCTTTAATTTGCTCTGGTGGTGGTATTTAGGCGGTAAAATCGAAACCCGTATCGGTACTGCACCATTGCTCATTTTGCTGTTTGTCGCAGGAACTCTGCCAAACGTTATCCAATATTATGTCGGTGGACCTAACTTTGGCGGGCTGTCCGGCGTTGTGTATGCAGTGGTGGGTTACACTTGGATCATGGGTATACGTAAACCCGCAGCTGGAATAGATTTCCCACCATCATATATGGGCTTTATGATGATATGGTTGGCATTGGGATTCACAGATATTCTAGGGGTTTCGGTTGCTAATGGTGCCCACATTGGCGGCTTACTCATAGGTTTAGCCCAAGGTTTATTTGATAGCCGCAAATCCTCGAGCTCAATCTAATAACTCAATCTAATATTGTGAACCAAGATAAATCCTGAAATTTATCTTGGTTCAATGACTCGCTTCACTCCTCTACAAACCGCTCAAACTAACTCTGATCAGTCATTTCTAGTAGCTTAACGACTAGCTTCTCGATGCCTGAATGCGCCTCAGCAATATTACCAGCCAACATATAAGCGGGAGTGCTGACAATGCGATTCGCTTCATCCACGACTATCTCATGTACTGTCGCAACTTGATGCTCACCGCCCATCAAATTAAACGCTGCGACAGTATCGCTATCATTACCGATAGTGCCTTTTACACCCTGGGGATATAAACGCGGGATCATCATAGGAGCAATACAGATAAAACCAACGGGCTTTTTCGCCAGAATGAACTCATTGATAAAATCAGTCACCAGCGGTTCCACTTCACACTCACTGCCATTCGTCGCAAAGTTACACAGATTTTTCGCCGCACCAAAGCCACCGGGAATGATCAAGGCATCAAATTCGGCGATATCTAATTCTGTGGTCGCTTTGACTTCGCCACGGGCGATACGTGCCGACTCCACCAGCACGTTACGACTTGCAGCAGCATCGACCTCGCCAGTGAAATGATCTACCACATGCATCTGTTTGATATCAGGTGCAAAACACTGGTAGTGAGCCCCTGATCGGGATAAGCATAAAAGCGTTAAAACCGATTCATGTATCTCAGTTCCATCGAAAACACCACATCCACTCAGTAACACTGCGACTTTTTTCATTAAAAATATCCTTCTTATGTCATTAAGTTTTAACAAACCATAAACAAACTAGTTGATCTGATTAAAAATCGTGCTAACTTAATTCGTCGAATCTGACGAGTGCCGAAAATTAAGCCAATCCTTAGATGTATTTTACGGAGTCAATAAAAAATCCACAAATTGGGAAGATTTTTTAAGAAACAGTATTGAACTCACACAAATCTTTTATAAACATAAAAAACAACAACTTAAAAAAATCGCACTAAGCCGTAATCATCGCCATTATTCTCAGTTGACTTTTTCACTCACAGACTTATCCACAGGCTGAGAGTCATTTTGCCATGGCTGAAATAGTGCTTCTGTGGCATGCTTAGCGCCATCTAAGTCATCGATAAACGAAAAATACCTATGCCAACCGTCGCTAAAAACCCACTTGTGCTTGTGGATGGATCTTCTTATTTGTATCGCGCCTATTATGCGCCTCCTCACCTGACAAACTCAAAGGGCGAAGCAACGGGTGCCGTTTATGGCGTAGTGAATATGTTACGCAGCTTGTTGACCCGTTATCAACCAAGCCATATCGCAGTCGTGTTCGATGCCAAGGGAAAAACCTTCCGCAATGACATGTACAGCGAATACAAAGCACAGCGCCCACCTATGCCTGATGATCTACGTTCGCAAATCGAACCCTTGCATCGCATTATTCGCGCACTAGGTTTACCACTGATTTCAATTTCCGGCGTCGAAGCCGATGACGTGATCGGTACAATTGCCCGCCAAGCCAGCTTAGAAAACCGTGCCGTGCTTATCAGCACAGGCGATAAAGACATGGCGCAATTAGTGGATGAAAACGTTACGCTCATCAACACCATGACAGACACCATAATGGGCCCAGAAGAAGTCGTCACCAAATTTGGTGTCGGTCCAGACCGTATCATAGATTTACTCGCGCTGATGGGCGACAAGGCCGACAACATTCCCGGCTTACCCGGCGTAGGTGAGAAAACGGCGCTCGCTATGCTCACGGGAGCCGGCAGTGTGAGTAACTTATTAGCGGAACCCGAAAAAGTCGCCGAGCTCGGCTTTAGAGGTTCTAAAACCATGGCGGCAAAGATCATTGAAAATGCCGACATGCTCAAGCTTTCTTACGAACTCGCCACCATCAAAACCGATGTCGAACTTGAGCAAGATTGGCACGAACTCACTCTCATGCCAGCAGACAAAGATGAACTGATCAAATGCTACGGCGAGATGGAGTTTAAACGTTGGTTAGCTGAAGTCTTAGATAATAAAATGACGGCAAATACCTCAATTGATGCGGCATCCACAGAAACGCAAGAAGACTCATCTCCAGTCGAAGCGATTGAAACACAGTACGACTGCATTCTCACCGAAGCCGAATTAGACACTTGGATTGCTAAGCTTAAACAAGCCGACTTAATGGCAATCGATACTGAGACCACCAGCTTAGATTACATGGTGGCCGAATTAGTCGGGATTTCCTTCGCCGTTGAGACAGGAAAAGCCGCTTATCTTCCTTTAACCCACGATTACGTTGGTGCACCGACTCAAATCGATAAAACGGTCGCGTTAGAAAAACTGCGTCCGCTGCTTGAGGATCCAAAGATCAAGAAAGTCGGTCAAAATCTTAAGTACGACATCAGTATCTTAGCCAATGCAGGGATCAAACTACAGGGCGTCGCTTTCGACACTATGCTCGAATCCTATGTTTTCAACTCAGTGGCTTCGCGCCATGATATGGATGGTTTAGCGCTCAAGTACTTAGGCCATAAGAATATCAGCTTTGAAGAAATCGCCGGTAAAGGTGCAAAACAGCTGACCTTCAACCAAATTCCACTGGAAACGGCTGCGCCTTATGCGGCCGAAGATGCCGACATCACACTGCGTTTACACCAACATTTATGGCCAAGACTCGAGAAAGAAGCCGAACTTGCCGCCATGTTTACCGGAGTCGAATTACCGCTAATCCAAGTATTGTCGGACATTGAACGTCAAGGGGTATTAATCGACAGTATGTTACTCGGCCAACAGAGCGATGAACTGGCGCGTAAAATCGATACCTTAGAAGAAAAAGCCTACGACATTGCTGGTGAAAAATTCAATCTTGGTTCACCTAAGCAGCTGCAAGTCTTGTTTTATGAAAAGCTAGGTTATCCGATCACCAAAAAGACCCCAAAGGGTGCGCCATCGACCGCGGAAGAAGTATTAGTCGAATTAGCCTTAGATTTCCCACTGCCAAAGGTGATCCTCGAGCATCGAAGCCTATCTAAGTTAAAGAGCACTTACACCGATAAGCTGCCACTGATGGTCAACGCCAAAACGGGTCGCGTACACACTAGCTATCATCAAGCTAATGCGGCAACAGGTCGCTTATCGTCAAGCGAACCTAACCTGCAAAATATTCCGATTCGCACCGAAGAAGGTCGCCGTATTCGCCAAGCCTTTATCGCCCCAGCAGGCCGTAAAATTTTGGCCGCCGACTACTCGCAAATCGAACTACGGATCATGGCCCATTTATCCCAAGATGCAGGCTTACTCAAAGCCTTCGCCGAGGGCAAAGACATTCATAGAGCCACTGCTGCAGAAGTATTTGGTACCGACTTTGATGAAGTAACCACAGAACAACGCCGCCGTGCCAAAGCGGTTAACTTCGGCTTAATTTATGGCATGTCAGCCTTTGGTTTGGCGCGTCAGCTTGATATCCCACGCCATGAAGCACAAACCTATATCGATACCTACTTTGCCCGTTATCCTGGCGTATTACGTTATATGGAAGAAACGCGCGCGGGTGCTGCTGACTTAGGTTATGTGTCGACTCTGTTTGGTCGTCGCCTCTACTTGCCCGAAATCCGTGATCGTAATGCGATGCGCCGCCAAGGTGCTGAACGTGCTGCGATTAACGCGCCAATGCAAGGTACGGCTGCTGACATCATCAAAAAGGCCATGATCAATATTGCCCAGTGGATCAAAACAGAAACCCAAGGCGAAATCACTATGATCATGCAGGTTCACGATGAATTAGTGTTTGAAGTCGATGCGGATAAAGCAGAGGCACTTAAAAAGACAATCTGCACCTTGATGGCGCAAGCAGCTAATCTCGATGTTGAACTGCTTGCCGAAGCAGGCATTGGTGATAACTGGGATGAAGCCCACTAATCTCAGTAATATCCAGAAGAACACTATCAATATGATTTAACTGAAAATAAAGCTAATCTGACTTCAATATTTTGAGCTCAGATTAGCTCTCTCCCGTCTTAATCGCCTCTAAGAACATCAATACAGAGTCCTTTTCATCACTCAGCATAAATAACCCTTTCACAATACAAATTAGCTCGTTAAGTTAGACAAACTTCATCGGCAGAAAATGATTCACTCACAGCCAAACAATCTTTACCTGATACATTTGGCAGTAGAGTTCATCGATACACTGCCACAGCAGATGGATATTAAAAGGTGTGATTTACTCGAATTGAAACTGCATTCAAGTCAGCCATATATGCTCAAGAATGCCATAACGGTTGTTCTCTCACGCGTACACCAAAATCTTAGGTCAGGATTAGAGTAAAAAATCAAATCTCAAATATTGATCACTTTTGTATATAAATTTCGATTTTTCTCTTTAAATCAGCCAATTAACCATTTTCACTGAAATTTTAGGATCAATTTGAGATGCTTTTTCACTCACAACCTGAGATCAAGCGCACATAATTACCTCTTTTTTGAAAAAACTGTTTTCCATTTAAAGATAAATAGAGTAATATTCTCTGCGTAGGGTACAGAGGTTAAGATGTTCTATCTTTCAGACCTTTATTTCACTTATAGTGATGAGCCAAATTCTGGCGCCTCAGCAACTTGTTTGCTGAGGCTTTTTTTTTGCTCTTTTTTCAGACTTTAAGTAAATTTTAGAGTATTTACTTTAATAAGGGATGAATTGGCTGTATGCTAGTTTCATTGAGAACCATTGAAGCTAATTTGATGGTGCTTGAGTCTTGTTGAATTTAGCTTCTCCCCAAAAGAGCTAATATTTTTGGCCGATGATAATATCATCGGCTATTTTTTTGCCTGAGATTAACGAATAACCGATGGGAATGAGACTGAACAAAAGAGAAAAAATTGCAGTAAAAACAAAGAGGAGGTATACACAGTCAAATTCTACCATGTACACCAAAACAGGCGATATTATTCAGCGTTATTCGCTGCATCTAACTCATCAGTCAACCACTGTGGATGACACCATTCATTAAGAATTGCCAACACTTTAGGCTTACCGGTTCCTTTAAGTGATGAGAAGGGTTCAACTTGCACCCAGTCGCCAAACTCACTTAGTTCGAGACGCACTTCATTTACGGTTTTCATCTTAGCACTTTGGGCTAATTTGTCTGATTTCGTTAGCAAAGCTAATACTGGAATTTCACTAGCAACTGCCCATTCAATCATCTGCATATCGAGATCTTTTAATGGATGACGAATATCCATCAAGACAACCACGCCACTTAAACAAGCGCGTTTTTGCAAATATTCACCCAATGCTTGCTGCCATTTATTTTTCAACGCAAGTGGGACTTGCGCAAAGCCATAACCAGGCAAGTCAACTAAACGACGCTGAGCATCTAACTCAAATACGTTAATTAGTTGAGTACGGCCCGGTGTTTTACTGGTTCTTGCTAAACTTTTTTGCTCAGTTAATGCATTGAGTGCACTAGACTTTCCAGCATTAGAGCGGCCAGCAAATGCAATCTCAACTCCAACATCGCCGGGCAGATATTGATCCAAATGTGCAATGTCAGGTGCACTGATTAAAAACTTTGCCCTACGAAAATCTATACGAGATTCAGTCACTATTTACTCCGAAATTTTTCTACGCAATACCATAATTTATGAAGAATTACTTACTTTCCCACGTTTTCGTGTAAAATATTACTCCGATCACATTAATCATATTTTACCACGCTTGCGGGTCACCCTAGTAAGCTCAGGATAATAATTTAACCAGAAGTTGGAACGCCATGAAAAAGCTAGCTCTTGCGCTGTCTGTTGTAATTGCCGCCATATCTTCACCTGCGATTGCTGAAGGTAATGCTGAAGCGGGAAAAACGAAAATCATTGTCTGTTCGGCCTGTCACGGTATGGACGGTAACAGTATGATCGATATGTACCCCAAAATTGCGGGCCAACACGCCACTTACCTCCAAAAGCAACTACATGATTTCCGTAGCGCAGCACAAACTGGCGGTAAAGATGGTCGTATGGATCCTATCATGAGTGGCATGGCAATGCCTCTAAGCGATCAGGATATTCTCGACATTAGCGCATATTTTTCTAGCCAAGCAATCCAAGTGGCTGAAGCAAAAGATGTTCCTGAGTTAGGCGCTAAACTTTACAAGGGTGGTGATGTTTCTCGTGGCATTACCGCTTGTATGGCATGTCATGGCCCAGATGGTAAAGGCGCTGAGCTTGCAGGTTTTCCAACGCTGGCAGGCCAACACGCAAACTACATCAAGATCCAGCTGACAAAATTCCGTGAAGCGGGCCGCCATAATGACTTAAATGGCATGATGCAAGATGTGGCTAAGAAACTAAATGATAGCGATATCGACGCGCTATCAAAGTATCTTTCTAGCCTGAAGTAATCTTCGCGAGTGAAAAGAAGGGTGTATTGTCACCCTTTTTTACACCCCAAAGTTGACGTGGACGTAAACTGCAAAGATTCGTGCTTGACATAGATCACAGATTTCGGTTTAATAAGCCCCGTACCGAGATAAACCCATCTGTTTGTACAAAAAGATTAATAATAACTTACAGGTTTCGGTATAATTAACGTTCAAGATATAAGAATAAAGATACTCAATAACAATAATATACTTAAGACCACTCTCTAATAATAACAAGAGTCGTGATTTCCATTTGAAATCCAGGTCAGCACAATTTTGTAAGGGATGGCCGATAACGCCAATTTGCTTCTAGCAAAACACCTTACACTAAGGGTAACTTGCCCCATCAGGACATAGTTTACATGATGTAAACTGTAGCAAAGGAAGCGATAAGCTTAGGATGCACTGGCTGGATGCTTGTTATCACAGGAAGGTACTTAAGTAACATGGATGGTTAACTCGACGTCAATGATGACGATGCTTTAAAAGATGTGTTGCGAGACCATCTACGGAAACTGTAGTCAGGATGGCGACAGAAAAAATAAAGTGTCTGGAAGACCATTAACAAAAATAATGCAGGGAAAGCAGTAAAAAAAAGAAGGATACCGACCGGGAAAGTCGCATAGCAAGTATGGATACTTGGAATCAGGATAAGGTGCTAAAGCACCCTTTGTAAGGCGGCAGTTTAACTGCCGCCTTTTTTCTTTTGTAACACCCCATTAGTGTCTAAAATGTGCACTCAACCAATATAATTGGTACAATCAAAGCCTTAATAACCACTTCAGCAGACTCAATGCCCAGATGCCCTCTTTGTCATAACAGTCAGACACGACTCCTTCATCAAGATAAAAAGCGGAGTTTTTATGTTTGCAAGACATGTGAGTTAACCTTTGCGGATGCGAATAGCCATTTACCCCCCGCGGCAGAGAAGCAAAGATACGGTCGTTCACGCATAGCGTCGAAGCAAAAACAGTTATCGCAATTTATTTTGCCGCTGTTAGCGCAATTAGAGCAGCAACAAGCTGGCAGTTTATTAGGATTGAATTTTGGCCGCATACTCGATGATGAGAGCCTGACGACCATAGAAAGCGCGGGCCACAAGTTAAATCAATATGATCCCTTTTTTGCCCCGAATCATGACGTGTTAAAGCTAGAGTATGATTTTATCTGCTGTTATCGGGTGTTTGAGCATTTTCAAAACCCTATAAAAGAGTGGACTTTGCTCTCTCGGCTACTGCATTCTGGTGGTTGGTTAGCGATAAGCACACCATTACTGACTGAATTAGATGGTTTTGCTAAGTGGCATTATAAGAACAACCTCACCCATGTGAGCTTTTATCAGCGACAAACCTTCGAGTACCTCGCAAACAATAGCGATTTTGAACTATTATTTGCCGCAAAGGACCTCGTTTTGATGCAAAAAACATCATAATCTGGTATAACACTCGGCCTAATTTCGCACCTTGTAGACAAGCTAACCCTTAGTCTACAAGGCCATACGTTGTAAATAATTGAGAAGACCATGTCTCGTAGCAAGAAAACACGCAAGGGCGGCGAGAACAGCCCTAAGTTACAGCCAAGAGTGAAGAAGCAAGATCGCGCTGTAGCGACTGGCAAACGTAAAGATTCTGGCAATAAATCAGGTAGTCGTCATAACGAAAGCTTAATTTTAGCGCAAGCGCCGCAACAGCAGGCCGCTAAGAAAAAAGACCCGCGTCATGGCAGTAAAAAGCCTGTGGCTTTAGCAATTCCTGCGGCAGTGGTAACAGATAAAGCCGCTCAGCCAAAAGTGAAACAAGCTAAGCTGACTGACGAGCAAAAACTGCTGAAATTGGAAGAAGATCCAAGACTAAATCAGCTGTTAGATATGCTTGAAGAAGGCCGCGACCTCAACGAGGTTGACCAAAAGTGGTTAGATCAACAGCTAAATAAAATTGAAGCTCTGATGATTAAACTAGGCATTAGCGACGATATGGATGATGACACACCTTCATCACCTGCTAAGTCTTTATCTGACGATGAGTTGTTCGACAAATTCGAATCAGGCGCTGACTTACTAAAAGATTATCAAGACAAGTTCTAACCTCTCAGTGCTAAGGCATAGGGAACTCAGTTTTTAGCTGTGGCTCCTTATGCCATTCATATAAGGAGTCTCTGTGTCTACGACTATCATTATTCTCGGTTTTATCATCATAGTAGCGCTAAGTAGCTACGCCACCTTCTTAATCCTAAAACTCAAGCAGCAAAAAAAGCGTCAGCAGGCTGAACAAGCCGAGCGTGAAGTCACGGCGAATGCAAAACGTGCCCAAGTTTTAGATGATATCCGCTATATCGCCACTGCCATGATTGAAGACCGCTGTGAGATCTCTGAAGGCGTGGTCAGGATTGGGCGATTATTTGAAATCCTGTCATTAAGTGAGCGTGTGGCTCCCGATTACCCTTCATTATTCAAACACTTTGAGTTAATTAAAAATCATCCCATCATGGATGCTCGTCAAGCCTTGCCTAAGCAAGAAAGAATGAAGTTAGACTTGATCAGAATGAAGTCCGAAGCCGCATTAGAGCAAGGCATTAGTGATGATGCGAAAAAACTGTCGGATTACCAAGCCAAAGCGATGCATTAAACCAGCCCATTGCTATACCTCAAGACCACTTATATTGTGGTTTTGAGGTCATCTCGATAAAACCCGCACCAATCTTACCCTCCTTACTCCCGTGAGCCTGCGCACAAAACCGCCAAATATCGACAGACAAGCGTACTTTTTTGATAGATATTGCGTAACTTCTAAAATGACAGACGTCATTTTTACAACCTAGATCAAGGTTATTTACTTAAGAACCTTGCATACTTCGCTTGTTGCTAATTTACCCACGGAGGACACGCCTTGAAGCAGCCCACTCAGATTAGCTGGGATCAGTCGATGATCGAAAAATATAACTACAGCGGTCCCCGTTATACCTCTTACCCAACGGCATTAGAGTTCGATGATACATTCACCGAACAAAATCTGCTGACGGCCATTGAAAATAGCAAAAGCGATAAACTGTCGCTGTATATTCATATCCCGTTCTGCGCCAAGCTTTGTTATTACTGCGGCTGTAATAAAGTCATCACCCGCCACCAACACAAAGCCGATCAGTACATTGAATATTTAAGCCAAGAAATTATTAAACGTGCGCCCCTGTTCAAACATTACAGTGTGACCCAAATGCATTGGGGCGGCGGTACACCCACGTTCTTAAATCCAGAGCAGATTCTTAAACTTACGTCACTGATTAAAGCTAACTTTAACTTTGCGGAAGAAGGCGAGTACTCAATTGAAGTCGATCCTCGCGAGATTGAGCTGTCAATGCTCGACACGTTGAAAGAAGCGGGCTTTAACCGGATATCCATCGGTGTACAAGATTTCAATAAAGAAGTGCAAATTGCCGTTAATCGCGAACAAGATGAGCAATTTATCTTCGACTTAATGGCCAAAGCAAAAGCCATGGGTTTTGTGTCAACCAACATAGATTTAATCTATGGTTTGCCACACCAAACGCCAGAAACCTTTGCCGCCACTATGCAGCGCGTTTTAGATTTATCGCCTGACCGTTTGTCGGTATTTAACTATGCTCACTTACCTGCGCGCTTTGCCGCTCAACGTAAGATCAAAGACGAGCATTTACCTTCGCCAAAACAAAAACTCGAAATGCTGCACCAAACTATTGAGACCTTAACTGGCGCTGGCTACCAATATATCGGTATGGACCACTTTGCTAAACCCGATGACGAGTTAGCCAAGTTGCAGCGCGAAGGCAGACTGCACCGCAACTTCCAAGGTTATACCACCCAAGAAGAATGCGATTTGTTAGGTCTTGGCGTATCATCCATCAGTCAGATTGGCGACTGCTATGCGCAAAACCAGAAAGATATCCGCCCTTACTATGAGGCCATAGATAAGGAAGGCCATGCTTTGTGGAAAGGTTGCAGCCTAAACCGTGATGATGAAATCCGCCGCGTCGTGATTAAACAGCTGATTTGCCACTTCGAACTGGATATGGCGAAAATTGATGAGAAACTGGGGATTAACTTCGAAACCTATTTCGCAGAAGATCTTAAGTTAATGCAGACATTTATCGATGATAAGTTAGTTGAAATCGTCGACAGACAGATCACTATCAGCCCTACTGGCCGTTTATTGATCCGCAATATCTGTATGTGCTTCGATCTTTACTATCGTCAAAAAGCGCGTCAGCAACAGTTCTCACGCGTGATCTAAAACGCTTATTGCTGCACTCGCAAACGCTCACAAAAAATCCGACTCTAGAGTCGGATTTTTTATTGATGGCTATTTTTATTAACGACTCAGAATCGACTTATACCTTAGCGGCATAGAGTGCTTTGCGCTCACTGTCCGATAAAAATGCCATTTCAACGCCGTTACGTTGCACCTGCGCTAACTCAGCATCGGTTAACTTGAGTTCAGATTTGGCGATACGATACTCATGATTAATATCGATAGCGCTCACACCGGGATCATCGGTATTTAGGCTTATCAACACGCCTGCATCCATAAAGGTTCTGAATGGATGCTCAGCGTAAGAAGCCACAGTAGAAGTATGCAAGTTACTGGTTGGGCAAGATTCGATGCCAATACGGTGCTTAGCAAGATATTCCATCAGCTTAGGATCGTGAATCGCGTTCACCCCATGACCAATTCGAGTTGCGCCAAGTTCTTGAATCGCTTGCCACATACTTTGTGAACCCGCAGCTTCACCGGCGTGAGCCGTAATCGCGAGGCCAGCATCACGAACACGTTTAAAGTGATCGTTAAATAACTCGCCAGGGAAGCCCATTTCATCGCCGGCTAAGTCCATAGCCACGAGATGTTGTTTATGGGCGAGTAAGCCTTCAAGTTCTTGAGTACAAGCGGCTTGACCGAATGAACGTGACATAATGCCAATCAAATTGATCTTCACGTTATAGTCTTTTAAGCCAGCTTTAACGCCGTCAACTACCGCCTCAACTACGCCTTCAATCGGTAACTTATGGTTCATCGCCATATAGTAAGGACTAAAACGTAACTCAGCGTAATCTAAGCCAGATAACGCCGCATCGGCAACGTTTTCATAGGCGACGCGTTTAACCGCATCCAAATCTGCGAGTACGGCAACCATCCAATCGAGCTTCTTTAAGAAGGCGACTAAGCTAGTTTCTTTCCCCTGAATTTGCACAAAAGGTGCGAGCGTCTCTAAAGAATCGGCAGGTAGCGCAATGCCGTGTTGGTGTCCTAGTTCCCAAATGGTATTTACCCGCACATTACCGTCTAGGTGACGATGCAGATCCACCAATGGAATGGATGTATCAATCATATTTAACCCCTATTTGAACTACCCAGCCAATGCTTTTGTTATTTGGTCGCGGGCGGACACTAAGTTTAACACGCATTTTCGGGGGCATTTATGCGCTAAACGCATTTAAATTCACATTCAGTCACAATTCTGCTTAATATCCATACAAGGAACGGCCGCATTCATCAGGCATAATGACTTCAATAACAACGAAAATATCAGAGATCTAACATGCATAAACTCTTAACCCCCAGTTTATTGATATGCGCATTAGGCGCCTGCAGTGCCACCCAAACCACAAAAAATATTCAAACCCCATCGTCACAGGCAATATCAGCAGCACAATCGCAAGTTGAACCAATCGCCCCAGCGCTGCAAGCGATTATCGACCAAAGCTGGCAATTACAGCTCAGTGCGAGTCCTGAAATGGCTTACAGCATGGGCTATGCCAGTGCCGCAGGAAAATTAACGGATCTCTCGCCAGCCGCGCTCGCTAAGCTTAATCAAGGTCAAATCGCAGTACTAGCGCAGCTCAAAGCACTCGACCGCGGCAGCTTGAGTAAAGAAGATAAGATTAACGCTCAAATACTGGAAGATCAGCTCCAAAACGATGTCGACCTATATCGTTTCAAGGATTATTACCTGCCCATTACGGCGGAAAGCGGCTTCCACGCTTATATCACGTCAATCACACAGGGAAGATTCAACACCCTTGAGGATTACCGCAACTATATTGCCAAACTCAATGCACTCCCGACCTATTTCGCCCAGCAAACCCACTGGCTAAAACAAGGATTAGCCGAGGGAATAACGCCGCCAAAAGTGACACTCAATGGCTTTGAAGACAGTATCAGTGCTTATATCGTCCCTGTTGAAAAGAGCAGTTATTTCAAACCTTTTACTCAATATCCCAACTATTTCACTGAGGCACAAAAAACTCAGCTGACCCAAGAAGGTCGCGCTTTAGTCGAGCAAAAAGTCCTACCGCTATATCAAAACTTCTATGATTTTATGACTAAAGAGTACATTCCCAATGCACGGGAAAATATCGCAGCCAGTAGCTTACCTAACGGTGCTGAGTTTTATGAGAATCGGGTGCGTTACTATACGACCTTGAATATGACGTCGGCAGAAGTGCATGAACTGGGCGTAAAAGAAGTACAACGTATCCGCCAAGAAATGGAACAAATCATCGCGTCAGTAGGTTTTAAAGGCAGCTTTGCCGACTTCTTACATTTCCTGCGGACCGATCCTCAGTTCTACACCACCAGTGCCGATCAGTTACTCAAAGAAGCGGCATTTATTGCCAAAAAAGCCGATGCCATGCTGCCTAAGTACTTCGGCAAACTCCCCCGTAAACCCTATGGTATAGCACCAGTGCCCGCAGAAATTGCGCCGAAATACACCACAGGCCGATATTCAGGCTCGAACAGCGATGACGAACCCGGTTACTACTGGGTCAACACTTATGCATTGGATAAGCGCCCACTCTACGAGTTAGAAGCTTTAACTTTGCACGAAGCCGTACCCGGTCATCATCTGCAAATATCACTCAACTCTGAGCTAACCTCACTCCCAGATTTCCGTCGTTATGGCTATATATCTGCCTTTGGTGAAGGATGGGGGTTATATTGCGAATATTTAGGTTTAGAAGCTGGTTTCTACCAAGATCCATATAGTAACTTTGGGCGCTTAACCTATGAAATGTGGCGCGCGGCCCGTTTAGTCGTAGATACTGGCATGCACGCCCAAGGATGGAGTCGTCAACAAGCCATCGACTTTATGGCCAGCAATACCGCACTATCACTGCACAATGTCACTACCGAAATTGACCGCTATATTTCGTGGCCAGGACAAGCCTTGTCCTACAAGATTGGTGAGTTAACAATCAAACGATTACGTGCCAAGGCAGAACAGGAACTCGGCGACAAATTTGATATTCGTGCCTTCCACGATGCAGTGCTCGAAAATGGCTCAGTGCCTATGTCGATCCTCGAACAGCAAATCAATGATTTTATTAAAGCGAAAAAGGCGACACGCTAAGTTAATGAAATTCATGGGAGTCGGTATTTTCAGACTCCCATGGTTGTCTGTTACACTCTAACAAACCATTCAAGCCAAATGATTTGCGACTGAGTATGAGCCAAGCCAAAGCGACATTTTCGACTGAACACGATTTAAATACCTCAGAGCAACAAGCCTTCTGGCAAAGCGTTGTTCAAGACACGCTAGCCTCTGCCGACGGCGTCACGCTGGCCTATATGATGGTCAAACATCCCCAAGCGCATACCGCAATCGTTCTCAGCAGTGGCCGAGTCGAGTCCTATTTAAAGTATCAAGAATTGGTCTTCGACTTATACCAACAAGGTTACTCTGTTTATGCCATAGATCACCGTGGCCAAGGGCTATCGGATCGTATGACAATCAATCCACACATGGGCCATGTGCGAAGATTCAATGATTATATTGATGACTTTGCTCTATTTATGCAGAAGATAGTGTTACCACAAAACGACAAACAACTCATGCTACTTGGCCATTCAATGGGGGGCGCGATTGGCACTTTATATCTCAAACAGCATCCCGATATTTTTACCGCCGCGGCATTTTCCGCACCCATGTATGGCATTAAATTACCTATGCCAAAAGCGTTCGTACGCTGGTTGGCCAGTAAACTCGATACCACACTCAATGGCGGCGAGCCTAATTATGTACTTGCAGGACAAAACTATAAACCTGTTCCATTCAAAGGGAATGAGCTAACTCACAGCCAAACCCGATACCAAGCCTACCGAGAATTGTATGATGCTGCCCCTAAGTTACAACTCGGTTCACCCACTAACCGTTGGTTGACTGAATCTTTAGATGCGGCAGATACTTGCGTACTGGCAACGGCACAAATTCGCACTCCGATACTGATACTGCAAGCGAGTGAAGATAAGATTGTTGATAATGCGGCCCAGAATCTCGCCGTGAGTACCCATTGCCAATTGAAAGTAATCGCTGGGGCTGCCCATGAGATTTTTATGGAAAAAGACGCCTGCCGAAACCAAGCCTTAAACTATGCTCTCGACTTCTTTAAACGCTACGCAATAAAGGACGAGGACAAACAAGCTGGATAAAGTCCGCTTGGTTTAAAGCTCGACTGAATAAATAGCCCTGATAGCCATCACAGCCTAGTTCAACAAAAGCTTGATATTGTTGGGATGATTCGACACCTTTGGCGACAACGCTCAAATTGAATTGCCGCGCAGAGGTAATAAGTACATTCACTTTTGTTGGCATTGTGGTTAATGAATCGATACAACTCATATCCAATTTAACCGCAACTAATGGCTGATTAGCTAAGCAGCTCAAGGCACTCAAACCCGAACCGAAATGATCGAGGATGATGCCTACACCTGCTTCAACTAACTTAGAGACACGCTCATCGACAAACTGTGGTTGCATTAACAATGCGGCCTCATTGAGCTCAATACCCAGTTGATTAGCCACAATACCATGCTCCTTAACTAACCCAACGAATGCATCAACAAAATCAGCCTGACCAAATGAGAATGCACTGATATTGAGAGTCAAAGGAGGCAAACTCCTTCCTTGAGCCCGCGATTTCTGAATAAACAGACACACCCGCTTTGCCACCCAAAGATCAAGCTCAGCAATAATTCCCCCTTGTTCTGCTAACGCCACAAATTCAGCTGGCGGAATAAACTCTCCATCAGCACGATACCAACGCGTGAGCACTTCAGCCGAGACAAGTTCACTGGTCGCATTGATCACAGGCTGGAACATTAACGTTAAGCTATCTTGTTGTAATGCGGTTTGTAATTCCTGTTGCAACAGCTCATCACGGCTCTGGCGAAAGTCCATTTCAGCATGGTAAAAAGCGCACCCAGCTTGACCTGCTTGCTTAGCGCTTAACGTTGCCAACTCGGCACGACGCATCACTAAAGCAGGATCTAAGGTTTCTATACTATCGAGTAAACAGATCCCCACACACGCGCTCAGCTCAAAGTGATGATGACCGTAATGGAATGGTCGAGCAATCACTTGCCTTAACTCACTCGCAAGGGCTAAAGCACGACGAGCAGCGGCTGACGCATCTGCCGCTAAATCTTTAGCAAGCAAAACGAAATTACCAGACTCTAATCGACCGACCGTTATATTTTCAGTGAAATAACTCGATAAACGGGCCGCGATTTGCGTTAACAAGCGCTCTAATTCATGGGAATGTAAAGTGGCGACCAATCCTAAGCGATCCACCTCAACGAGCAGCAATGCCCCCCATTGCCCCGAACTATTACCTTGGGTTAAAAATTGAGATAAACGCACCATAAAGACATCGAGCAACATCTTGCGACCGACAACAGATTGATCTACAAGCTCAGTAATTGCAGCATGGTTCTTCGCGCTTTCTGACACATCCATATGAATGCCTATCATGCGAGTCGGGCGCCCTTGGGGATCCCAATCAACTAACATACCGCGGTCTAATACCCACACATAATGGCCATCTCTATGGCGTAAGCGGTGAACACTTTCAAATTCTTTACTCTTTCCGCTAACGTATTCCTGCAAAGCATCTAACACAATCTGCTTATCATCGGGATGTAGCCGCGTCTCCCATGTCTGGAATACTCCAGCCAATTCATCAGGCTCATAACCAATCATCTCTTTCCAGCGATCAGAAAGAAAAACCTCCCCAGTACTAATATCCCAATCCCAAATACCGTTACGCGAACCTTCCACAGCAAATAACCAACGCAATTCACTGTCATTGAGCTGTTTAACTGCCCGACTTAAACGCTCATGTGCCTGCTGCAAACTGGCTTGCAAAGATAAAACTTCAGATGAACTCCAAGGTATCGATGTCGAAAAGGAAGAAGTGCCTACCTGCTTAGCTGCCTCGCTCAACATTTGGAATGGGCGGATCAGCAGGAAATATAAAATAAAGGTAAAGCCAATCAGCAATAATCCGCCAAGGCCCCAAACCCGTATAAAACGTTGCTGCAACTTAGCAGAAGCTTCGGCAACTAAAGGGGCTAAATCGGCTTCAAGATAAATCAAATCAACAGCCCCACCATACTGGGGAAGAACGGGATAATATGCTTGAATAGTTAAACGGTCGAGATTAACGAGGATCTGCGGAAGAAAAGCTTGAACCACAGAGCGGTGAAGGTCTACATCATAACCATCGATGACTTGAGTCGCATTGCTATCACGCCACACAGTATGATTAGCAAAACGAATACGGCTTTCAGCATCAACCAAGATATACACCATAGTGCCCATATCCAGCGCAGCTAAGGAAACTTCCTGCTCAATCCGCTCTACATCCTGTAAAGCTTGCGCCGATTGAACCACATTCTGCATGCGGAACAACTGTTGCTTTATCAAAGCCGATTGTCGCTGCGCAAGTTCAGCCCTAACTTGGTCACTTTCGAACAGGTACTCGCCTATGACCAACACTAAATATAGGGTCAGCATACAAAGAGGAAGCAGTACTGCGAGCGAAAGCTTACGAAGCATAGGCAACAGATGGCCGTTAACAAAAAAATTAATATTTTTGTATGCTAACGGGAAACTAACCACTAAGCAAAAGGACTTATCAAACTAAGCGAGATCTTCATGTAAATAATCAACTTAGAGTATAAAAGTCTGAAATAAAGGAAGGAAAAAACGTAAAGAACTAGCAGAAGAACCAAAACGAAAATGAATAAAACAATGCTATATAGCATTGGTCTTTAAATGACAATTTAACAAATTGCATACGCAAAAAAGCCAGCTTATTCAGCTGGCTTGGTTACATCTCAATGAGATAATTAGGCGCTTGGCGATGACCTACTCTCACATGGGGAGACCCCACACTACCATCGGCGCGTTTGCGTTTCACTTCTGAGTTCGGGATGGGATCAGGTGGTTCCACAAGGCTATTGTCACCAAGCAAATTCTGTTTATTACCGTGTCCATCTCTGGCTCACGCTAATAATAATTCGGAAAGCTGATTGTTTTGAGTCTTTAACTTTATCAAGTATCTGTATTCTGTCTAAGGCTTTTCGTACGACCTCCATGGAAGGAGGAAGTGCTAGAAAATGTCTGGAACATTTTCAGTAAAACCCATCTGGGTTGTATGGTTAAGCCTCTCGAGTCATTAGTACATGTTAGCTCAACGCCTCACAACGCTTACACACCATGCCTATCAACGTCCTAGTCTCGAACGGCTCTTTAGAGGAATTAAATTCCTAG